>DATNQC010000235.1:0-6622 GCA_036702885.1 Oculatellaceae cyanobacterium
GTGCTCTCATACGCATAAACGGAGGCGTTGCAAAGCTTGTGCTAGTGTTTTTTTATTGTTTTTAGTTCTTAAGGTCTCAAAATGAATTCAAGAGGGTTTTTATTGTAAAGATTTTGAAATAATGTGCGAGGGACCGGGCAACAAGGCCTGTTTCAAGCGTTCTACGACTGTAAATACCTATCTGATTAGCCTGGTTGCATTGGGTTGGGAGGGCTGTATGTTGTCGTTCTGGGCACTTGCCAGCCTTTGGGCTCTCCATTACCCTTATGGGGAGAGCGCGCAGTATTGAGCCCTGGAGTTCTTATGTCGAATCAGGCCACAGCGCCGGCGATTTTGGTCGAACGGCTGCACAAGCAGTTTACAGGCCCTTCGGGTACGGTTCATGCCTTGAAAGGGGTCAGTTTTGAAGTGGCGCGGGGGCAGGTGTTTACGATTCTGGGGCCGAATGGCGCCGGAAAAACGACGTTGCTTCGTATTTTAACCTCCGTGATGAGACCGCAATCTGGTTCCGCATGGGTGGAAGGGTATGAACTGGGCCGCGAGAACATGGCCATTCGGCCGCTGATTGGGATTGTGTCTCAGGATAACCATTTTGATCGGTATTTAACGGTTTGGCAGAACCTGGATATGCATGCCCGCATGCACGGGCTGGATCGGAAAGAGTCGGCAAAGCGCATTAGCGAACTTCTGGAGCGGGTGCATCTCTATGACCGCCGGAAGGACTATATGGAAACCTTCTCTGGCGGCATGCAGCGTCGGGTGGCATTGATTCGCGCGCTTATCCATCGTCCCCGCATTCTGTTTCTGGATGAACCGACGACCGGACTGGACCCTGTAGCGCGCCGGGAAATCTGGAATACCATTCAGGAGTTGAAGCAGAATACCACAGTGATCCTGACCACCCATTACATGGAAGAGGCGGATCGGCTCAGCGATCGAATTTTGATGCTGAATCAAGGGCAGGTGGTGATGGAAGGCACGCCGGTTGAACTCAAGCGGCATATTTCTCCGCCGGATATCTATGAACTGTACCTGAACCGCCCCGTTGCGGAGGCGTATCGGCAGACCTTACTGCATCTGCTTGAAGAGGCCACAGTTTCAGACCCGTACACGTTAAAGTTCAAATTGCGTCGTGCGGAAGACCTTTCTGTATTGATTGGGCAGATTAGTCCGACGGATCTCCGGGCTCTGGGGCTGGCTGAAGCGGATCTGGAAGCGGTATACCTGACGGTGGCCGGACGCTATTCCGAAGGGGGGCCGTCAGCATGAAGCGGTGGATCAACTATCGACAAGGCATTTGGCCAATTGCCAAAAAGGTGATGCTGCAGGAAGTGCAGGGCTGGGTGAACGAGATGGTCAATACCATGGCGATTCCCTGCACGTTCTTTCTGGCGTTTGGCTTGGGCTTGCGGGATTACATCGCGGATGTGCAAGGTGTGCCGTATATGGCGTTTCTGACCCCCGGCCTGGTGACGATGACGATCCTGCTGGAAGCGTATCGGACGGGGGCCTGGGGGCTTTGGCTGGACCGCTGGCATCAAAAAATGCTGGATGAGTACCGGATTAAACCCATCCATACGACGGACATTATTATGGGAGAAATTCTGGGCGGTTTTCTGGTGGCAATGGTCAAGGGCTTCGTCGTGGGGGCGATTCTGCTACTGTTTTCGCCGGTTGATATCCAATGGGCTTACATGCCCTGGTATTTGGCAACGGTGCTGCCTGGCTGCATTTTCTTTACCTGTCTGGGCTGTATGGCTGGGACGTTTTTCCCCAAGCCGGATCACATCGCGCAATCTCAAACCATTTTTGTAACGCCGCTGTTATACTTGGGAGGCTTGTTTTTTCCGATTTCCACCTTGCCGGATTGGGTGTGTCCCCTGGTCAATTGGCTGCCAACCACAGGTGCTTTTGAAGGAGGGCGGCAGATTTTACTGCATGGAGAGGTAAATTTGATGTATCTGGCGGTTATGTGGGGTGCTGCCTTGTTGAGCTTTATGGGGGCGACTTGGCTATTTAAGGAAAAGCTGTCTGAATAGCCTATTAGTACAGGTGAAAGGGTTTGAGACAAGTTGAAATAAAAAATATTTTTTTAATATAAGAAAAGAATAGTAAAGTTTTGTAACCGTTGGTCGATGCTGAGTCAGGTTGCTCATGGAATGAGCCCGAGGCAAACGGAACTGCCTGCCACATCCGCGTGATATGCCGTGTTCGCTTGGGGCGGACATTGTTCCAGAAGCGTTTGCTTTGGGTAGCGGATGGTGAAGTCGGATAAGGCAAAGCGAGTCAGCATGAACCAACCTTCTTATCAGTCCAGCTCCCAGCATAGTTTGGGCTTTGTTGATTTTAGTCCGAATGAAACAGTTTCCCGTGCGGCGGCGGAACAGGCGCTTCAGCAGGGGAATCGGTACTATAACCGGTACTTAAGCCGTTCTATCAAAAAAGAGCTGGAGCAGGCTGTTCATGCCTTCCGGCAGGCGGTGCAACTGGATCCGACGCTTCCGGAAGCGCAGGTCAAGCTGGCTTCAGCCCTGTGGGATCAAGGTAAAATCACCTTGGGGGAAGCCATCCGGCGTTGCGAGGAAGCCCTGGCGCTCGATGCCAACTGTGCGGAAGCGGCGCTGTTCCTAGGGTATTTTTTACGCCGGGATGGGCAACTGGAACGGGCTCAGTCCTCGTTGAGGCAGGTATTGTCGATTCGTGGCGGCGAGGGGAAGGCGCGCGCCCGGATGGCATTAGGCGGCTTACACATGCAGCAGGTTAAAAATGCCTCTGTTCCAATTCGTTTGGCTGGAACACTCCACGGACTGGGCTGGTTCTTTTGGGGGCTTGCCACCCTGCCGGCGGATCAAAAGGCGTTTCGGGTGACTCAGGATGCCTTGCTGGCCGATGCTGGTGTGTTGGCGTTCACGTTGGCTGGCCGCGCGCTTCGGGCTTGCCGCTTGAAGGAAAGCGCCAAGCGGCTCTATGACTTTGCCAGTCGTCGGCTGCCGGAAGAGCCCTTGTTCTTCCATCTGTTGGGTGATTTGCAGGTTGAGCAAGGCAATTACGATGCGGCGATTTATTATTACAGTCGCTGCCGGGAGCTGGACCCGGATGACTTGATGCTGCATCGGAAGTTAGGGCAACTCTATAACCGCTGCGATGACCCGGCCATGGCGGCAAAGTCCTTGGAAAAGTTGGTCGAGGCTCAGGCGGAAGATTTTGACACGCTCTACACCTTAGCCCAGATTTATACGGATGCGCATGACTACATGCGGGCTTTGTACTATTACAAGTCCCTGCTGACGGAACAGCCCGATAACCCGTACCTGCACAGCCATATTGCGTTTGTTCTGTTCAAGCTGGAGGACTATGACGGCGCCATCGAGCATTACGAGACTGCCGTGAAACTGGGGCGAGATCCTGTCTGGGTGTCAACGGTTGCTCAAACGTTGGCCACGATTTACCACCAGATTAAACAGGATACGGACGCGACGATTCAGCTACTTCAGACGGCTACGCAACTGGATGCGTCCAATCTGGATGCCTGGGCGATGTTGGGTGATATCCTGACGGAGCAGGGTGAGTTTGAGGAGGCGGTTCGTATTTATCGTCATCTGGCGGAAGAAAGGCCGGATAATGCGGATTGTCAGAACTATCTGGGCTATCTGCTTTGGCAACTGGACAAGAATGATGAAGCGATTGCGGCATATCGCCAAGCCATTAGACTGGATACTGAGAATCCCATCGCTTTCAACAATCTGGGAGTGATTTACCTGGATGAAAAATGCCAGTTGGACAAGGCGCTGGAGATGTTCAAGCGCGCGGTTTCGTTAAAGCCGGATTATACCCTGGCCTGCTTTAATATTGGCCGGGTCCATGAAGCGCTGGGGCAGATTTCCGAAGCGGCGCAGTACTACAGCAAGGCGCTGGCACTGAACGCGCAAAATCCGGAATTACCTAACGCGGAAATTCAGGAGCGTTTGGAGCAGTTGTTCCAGGTGTAAATGCGCCATTCAGCGTGAATTGGCCGGAGCTATTTTTTCCGGGCGTCTATGCGCTAGGCAGGCTTGTCTGAGAACAGTCGGAATCTGCGATCTTTTAGGATGCGCAGACGCTTCCCGGTAAAGACAAGCCGAGACGGAGCGTTTGCAGGATGCCGACGGCTTCCTCGTAAGATCTGGCAAGATGAATGAGGTTCCGACGGCTGGGAGGCATTTGTTTAAAGCAAGATACGTCCACCGAGAGTGCCGTTTGATTAGCCTGCACCGCGATAACCGGGATATTGCGGCTTAGCGCTGCCAGAACCGGAATGCCGCCCAGCGCGCTGGCCGGAACGATTAGCGCGTTTAAATCTGCAACGGTTAATGTGTGACGGGAAACGTTTGGCAGAGGCTCAAATTGAGGCGCCCGACTCAAGCCAGTCAACACGCAGGGCAGGAAGGTAGGGGTGATATATTCGGCGGCGGCACGAGGATCCACGACTTCATCCGTGACGGGAGTCGCCTTTTCCCACGGGAAGACCGGAGCATGCGCACAAGGGATGCTCAGTTCAGACACCACCAGATGGGACAGGATGCCTTCAATCCCGCCAATTGGATCAGCGCCGCTTCCGGTCCGGTAACGGATTTCATCCGCTTCGGAAAGCTCCGGCAATTGCACGCAGAGCGCGATGGCATCAGCCCCTTGATCCAGTAATTGTCTGCAGGCAGCCAAAATAGTTTCCGGGTTGCGCAAGGTGCCCGAAGAACAACCGCTATCCGTAATGACACAGGCGGTTTCGACAGGCTCATCCGTTTCTACAGCGCCGACAACCTCAACACCGTAAACCGAACGGACGGCATTGATGGTGTTTTCATGCAGAATACGCATATCCCGACCGATGGCGGTATCAAAGACAACGCCAATCCGGTTTTTTCGGACGGGGCGCAGTCCCCAGCGGCCCAGCATGAATTGATCCAGACCGTAGCCTTCCACGTACAGGGCATTTTCGGGGAGCTTTTGGAAAACCGCCGCATTGGCCACGTTGGGGTGAGTGATGAGGGTATCCGTCACACTGGCAAGCAGGTTTAAAGCCGGGGTGGCGTCACCCGCAAAGCCGCCAATGGAAGCGCCAATGCCAGTTGGGATGATCATGGCGGCGGTAAAGGCTGGTCGGATGGGAGAGAACGGTTGTAGCATCGCCTTTAGGATTCGTGATTGAGGACGGAGGCGTCACGCACAACGCCAATATACGGGAGGTTGCGGTAGTATCCAGCAAAATCCAGCCCGTAGCCCACCAAAAACTGATTGCCGACGGTAAAACCAGCAAAATCAACCTTCACATCCTTTTTGCGCGCTTCCACTTTGTCCAAGAGGACAGCCAGACGCAAAGAGCGGGTGTGGTGCAGGGAGGTCAGGTAATCCATGAAAAAGTGCAGCGTCAGCCCGGTGTCAATAATGTCCTCTACAATCAGAACATCCTCTCCGGAAAGAGACGGCAGGGACAAATCAACCGGCTTCACTGTGCCGGAAGACTGCTGGCCATTGCCGTAACTGGCCAGCCGGACAAATTCCACCTGGCAGGGCACCTTAATGTGCCGGATGAGATCCGAGACAAACATAAATGAACCCTTGAGTACGGCAATAACCACCAGCCGGGAGCAGTTGGCGTAAGCCTTGTTGATTTCTTCCGCCATTTCCGCGATGCGATGCTGGATTTGTTCTTCTGAAAAATAGACATCCAGTTGTTCAGCTTGGTACACGGTGGGCGGGACGGTGGATGTCATGAAGAATGCGCTCCTGTTGTTTGTTCGGTATCCAAAGCTTCGGCGTCTATTTCCAGGTCCAGGCTGTCAATAATATCTTCCGGTTCTTCCTCATTGGCGGGAGCGGGTAACTCATCCGTTTCATCCAGTGCCAAGCGATCTTCCCGGATGGGAGGACAAAGCGTTTCTTCTTCAGGGTGAATCCCGTTCATGAGCTTGAGCAAGTGCGTCGGAGGCTGGTTGGGCTGCACCATGATTTTTTTGCTGATGCCCAAGCCCGGAATCCAGAGCACTTCCTGACCATATGCAAGCAGAAGCAGTTGATCCCGCTCAAAACGAGGAACCCCCCGATTGATGAGGAATTTTTTCAGGCGGACAGGAGTATCCATGCCCATCGGATGAAACTTGTCGCCAGGACGACGCGTTCTGATTTCCAACGGTTTGTCGGCAAAAGCGGAAAGATCCACAAACACCTGCTGGCTGTCGTGCGGGCGGATGGGGGAAATTTTGACTTTTTCCGGCGCCTGCCAGGCGAGTGCCTTAAATGTGCGCTGAAGCGCCGGCAAGGGCAAAATGCCCGGAATGCTGACGGGAATGCTTTCTTTTGTGGGAGAAGGCCTGGGGCCTTCAATCAGGCGGAGTTGGTCCTTGTAGAGAGATAAAAAGCGATCTTTACCGTCATTGCCCTTGGGCATGGACTTGAGTGACGTGGTCAGATTGCCTCTGCCATTGCCCTGAATGAAGTCCAGAATGTCCTCGATGGTTTGAAAATCCGCAAAGATATAATGCAGGGTGAGGAAGCGCTTTAAGATGCGCCGTTGATAGGCGACATCCAACTGGTTAAACCGAACGGCATCCAGATAAGGTCCCCGGCGATCTTGCCGGAATACCTC
>DATNQC010000236.1:0-4743 GCA_036702885.1 Oculatellaceae cyanobacterium
CCCCAAACCGGAACGTGGGCTCCCAGCCGGAAAATGGCCAGCATCAAAACGGTAAAAAGGAGCTTTTGTTTCAGACCAGATGCCTGCCACATGGCCTGAATATCGCCAAGGCCCGGCACAATCGATGATTTGGGCTTACTCACCCTGTCGTCCTCTTCCTGCCTAATAACCTGGGGCTAACCAGACCAATTACTCAGCCTGGGCGGAACCCATTAGTTTAATGGTACCACCAGCAGCTTCAATCTTTTTGCGTGCGGAAGGGGTGACATAGTGAGCTTCCACCGTGATGGGACGGGTCAGTTCACCGTTACCCAGAATCCGAACGCCATCATGATGCTGCTTCATCAGCGCACCAGTCACCAGCAGTTCATAGGTCAGCTCGTTTTCTTCAGGGAGAAGGATTTGCTCCAAGTCACCCACATTGATTTCGAGCCAATGGCGAGGATTCACCAATTCAAAACCGTTGATTTTCGGCATCCGACGGTAACCAGGCATTTGACCGCCTTCAAAGCCGCGTTTTCTGGAGCGACCAGCGCGCTGCCCTTCACCGTTGTGACCACGATTACAAGTTTTACCGGCACCGCTGGAGCGACCACGGCCAACACGCAGTTTGTTTTTGGTTGAGCCGGGAGCGGGACGCAAATCGGTTAAGGTGAGAGTGGTTTCATTTGCAGCCATGTCTATGCGACCTCCACGGTGAGCAGGTGTGAAATTTTATTGATCATCCCGCGAATAATCGGCGTATCGAAATGCTCCACCGTTCTTTGGGATTTGGTCAGACCGAGCGCCTTAGCAACCTTGCGGTGCTTTTCGGGACGGCCCAGCAGGCTGCGCGTCAGCGTCACCCGAATCTTTTTTTCAGTCTTTTGTTCTGACATGAGGATGTCTCCAGCGTTTCAAAAATGGTGTGCTTACAACAGGATTTCGCGGACCGTTTTGCCGCGGCGGCGGGCGATATCCTCGAACGTGCGCAATTCAGACAGCCCTTTCAAGGTGGCCCGGGCAACGTTCAGCGGGGAGTTGGAACCCAGCGACTTGGACAGAATATTTTGAACCCCTGCCAATTCCAGGAGCGCGCGGGCGGCACCACCTGCAATCACACCGGTACCTTCGGAGGCCGGCAGCAGAACCACCACGCTACCACCAGCCTTGGTGGTGACAGGGTGAGGAATCGTCTTCTTGTGGATCGGAACGGTAATCAGGCTTTTCTTGGCCGCGGTGACCGCTTTTTGAATAGCGCCGATAACTTCGCTCGATTTGCCGACGCCAATGCCAACCTGGCCTTTTTCGTTACCCACAACAACAACGGCGCGGAAGGAGAGTTTTTTACCGCCCTTCACAACCTTGGTGACACGGCGAATTTGAATGACTTTTTCTTTCCATTCGCTGCGCTCAGCGTCATCCTGTGATTGCTGACCGCGATCGCGCCCGCGAGGAGCACGACCGGACGCCTGGGAATCGCGACCTTTACGGGGTGCGCGACTGGAAGGCTGCGCTTCCGTTTGAGCATCCGCAACGGATTCAACTGCCCCGGCTTTTTCTTCAGCCTCGGCAGCAGGGACCTCGTTCAAATCCGGCTTTTCAATCTCGTCGTTCATTGTCATGGGCGTTCAATTTTCCTTCTCAGGGCTATTTTTGTTTTTGGAATCGCGGGAAGTGGGTCAGGCTTCCACAGAACAAACATTAGAAAGCATTTCAAGCGGCTAGAGGTTGGACACAGGGGAATCGACTCACCGAAAAACCAGGGCCGCTTTAAGACTCGATACTGTAACAAAAGCAGATTGCCGTGGCAAGTGATCCCTTAAATTTGCAAAGGGCTTTTGAGCCTTTTCCTATTTTTTAGCACAAGCACAAAATGAAAATACAGTGCATGCAAAAATTCCCATGCCTCGCCACCAGTCCGAACTTTTATATGAAAGCATCCTGATCAAAAGTACCATTTAATTAAAAAAGCTAAATAACGAAATCTCTCTGAATCCAGTGATGACTGGCGAAAGCAGCCCCTTTGCGGTATGCTCGCAACAACGCTCTGGAATATCAGAGTCGAGCATTAGAGGAGACAACGGATGAGGCAGTCGGGGTTCAAGATCTTAGCCGCCCTTCTGGGCATCGTATTCATCGGGTTGATGTTCTGGTTCAGCCAGGGTGATTCTTCACCCCGAAATGTGGAGAAAAGCGTGTCAACTGCCACATTACGGACATCCGGCGCTATGCCTTCCACGCATCGATTTGTCGCTCTTGGGGATTGGGGCGCAGGAACGCCCTTTCAAAAGGACATTGCCGCCCAGCTGTTTGCGTTGTATCAAAAGGCCCCCTACGACACCGTTCTGATGCTGGGCGACAACATTTACCCCAAGGGTGATGTGAACACGTCCGGCAAAGCCTACTTTACCGATATGTACGCCCCACTGATTGAACGTGGCGTGCAGTTTATTGTGGCCCTGGGTAACCATGACATTGCTGGAGGCTTTCAAGACGATCAGGTCCGGTTCTTCAAGATGCCAGGCTATTATTACAGCGTTTGCAAAGGACCGTTCGAGTTTTTCGTCATCAACACCAATGACTTTGCCAACAATGCCATTCAGCAGCGCTGGCTGGATCGCGCGCTTGCCAGCTCCAAGGCAGAATGGAAAATCGTCATGGGACACCACCCCATCTATTCTTCGGGGCTGCATGGTGACAACAAAGGACTGATTAAAACCCTGGAACCCATCCTCGTGCGCCATTCGGTCCCGTTGTACCTGGCCGGACATGATCATAACTATGAGCGCTTTGCACTCATCAAAGGCGTTCAACATCTGGTATCCGGAGGGGGCGGCGCCTATCTGCGCGGCTTCCTGAATACCGCACCTTCATCTCTGGTCCGCCAAAAAATCCACCACTTCCTTAGCTTTACGCTGGAAGGCGACACATTGAAAATGCAGGCCATTGATAAAACCGGCCAAGTGTTCGACACCGCCCAATGGACCAAACCCAAAGCGCTCCCCAAATCGGGCGCAGCCGGTGTTTTATAAGCACCCAACCAAGTCGTCAAGATATAAGGAAGAAACAATGTCCACAAAAAACTCCAGGGGTACGCGTCTTGCCTGGATGGTAAGCGGCGTTTTGCTGGTAGGGCTTGGCCTTGCCGCCTGGGGCGCCTGGTGGGAAGATTGGGACTTCCATCGCCAAACCCAGCCGCTCGCCTGTGCGCCATCCCCTGCCAATGCGCCTGTCCGCTTCATTGCCTTTGGCGATTATGGACAGGGAACGCCGTTCCAGATGCAGCTTGCCAAACAAATGGTCAAAACGCATGACCAAACGCCTTTTGATACCGTCCTGTTGCTGGGTGACAATATTTACGGCGATGGCGACATCAAGCGGCTTGCAAAGCCTTACTTTGAAAAACCCTACGGCCCACTGATACAAAGAAACGTGCGTTTTCTAGCAGCCATTGGCAACCACGACACCCGCAAAGGGCATATGAAGGATCAGATGGAATACTTCAAAATGCCCAACGACTTTTACAAGGTATCCAAGGGCCCGGTCGATTTTTTCATCCTGAATACAACGTTTTTCGTTCGCAATCCCAAACAGCAACAGTGGCTTGAAAAAAGTCTATCGGAAAGCAAAGCGCCCTGGAAAATCGTGGCCGGACACCACCCGCTTTATTCATCAGGCCGAAACGGCAACACGGAAGGCTTACGCGCCATCCTGGAACCCATGCTGCAACGCCATGGCGTCACGCTGTATTTGTGCGGTCATGATCATGACTACGAGCGCTTTAAGCCCATTCACAACGTGCATTATATTGTATCGGGCGGCGGCGGCGGCTTTTTAACATCATTCAGGGATATTCTGCCTGAATCGCAGGTTCACCTGCGGACCCATCATTTCGTCATGGTGGAAGCCACTGCGACTGACATCTGGCTCAAGGCCATCAACCGTCATGGTGAGGTGATTGATTGCGATCACTGGCGCAAGACATCTGCCCACTAAGCCTTTAGAGGCAGGGGGCAAGAAAACCACCGTGTGCAAACAAGATTAGGCGTGTTGGCACTAACTATTGGACTGCTTGGGGCAACAGGGATTTTTAAGAAACCAGTGCACCACAAATAGAATGGCGCTCAGCAGGATCCCTCCTGCGGGTGCAGCCAAAGCCTGTGTGTTTGCGGCATCCGTCAGCAGGGCGGCAATCAACTGGAAGCCCAAAAAGCTGAAAACAATCAGCATCACGAAACAAACGGCGTATCGGTACACCTCAAACACAATGGCCTTACGCTCTTCCATAGTCCCTCCCAAACGAAATGCAAAATCCGACAAAAACAAGCCACCCAATAGCATGTTTATGAGCAGCACCAACCCTGCAAACAATTCCATCGGCGCGTCCTCTCATCAATGTTTCCATTATAGAGCCGCAAGCCCATCCGGAACACATCCCCCACGGACAGCAATCGCAAACTTTTGAAAAAACCCCTTGCAAAACTTAAAAAAGTCTTGCAAAAAATGGCTGGCTTATGTCTACTCTACAAAATTATTATGTATAATTTTGTTAAGTATGGATCTTGTTGCATACATGGTAGTGCAAGGGATTACCGTTAAGGTTCTTTAAATGAAAGTCAAAATTAAGGAAGTCGCTAAGGCAAAGAAAAACTGGAGTCTTTACCGCCTGGCAAAGGAATTGGGCTTGCCGCAGCAAACCGTCTACTCCTGGGCCAGCGGGCGAACCCAACCCAGTTACGAGAACATGGATCGCCTTTGTGA
>DATNQC010000246.1:0-4164 GCA_036702885.1 Oculatellaceae cyanobacterium
GGCATATACCATCCGCCCCATTGAGCCGCAGGATAACCAGGCCGTGATGGAGATTACGCTCAAAATCCTGACGGATTTCGGCTGTGTCGGTCCGGGGTATGCTTCATCCGATCCAGAACTGCGTTGCATGTATGAAACGTATCGGGAGGCGGAAGGCGAATATTTCGTGGTGGTCGAGAATGCAACGGGTCGCGTGTTGGGCGGTGCGGGTTACTCCAGGTTGAAAGGCACCACACCGGAAGAATCGGTTTGCGAGCTGCAAAAGCTTTATTTTCTACCGGAATTGCGCGGCAAAGGCTTGGGAAAACAGTTGCTGACCCTTTGTATTGAACGGGCTGCGGAAGCGGGTTTCCGTCAAATGTATCTGGAGAGCATTCCGGTCATGGAAACCGCGATTGCCCTGTACACCCGGCTTGGCTTTAAGCAGTTGGATAAGCCGATGGGCAATACCGGACACACTGCTTGCTCTATCTATATGGTGCGGGAATTGCCAGTGCCGGTGATGGCCTAGATACATAGATACCGCAGCAAGGTATCACGTTGCGCAAGTCTAGCGTCTGACAAGGCTGCGACTTTTGGGGTCCAGAATGTCCCGGATGGCATCGCCAATGACGTTGAATGACAGCACGGCCAGGAAGATGACGAAACCGGGCGCGAGCATCAACGGGCGCTCAATAATGTTGCTGATGTCCTGTGCTTCACTCAGCATGTTGCCCCAACTGGCATCCGGCTGTTGAATGCCAAGCCCCAGGAAGCTCAGGCCGGATTCCGCAAGAATATAGCCGGGGACACCTAGGGTAATGGCTACCAGCACGTAACTGGTCAACTGTGGAAGCACGTGCCGCACAATGATGGTGAATGCGTTTAGCCCAATGGCTTGCCCTGCTTCCACAAATTCCTGCTTTTTGACAGAAAGCACCATTCCCCGGATCACGCGGGCCAGGCCGGCCCAGCCGACAAAGGCCAAAATGAAGACCACCATGCCAAAGCGGGCCGTGCTGGAAAGACCAGGTGGCAGAATGACGGCCAGACTGATCAGCAGATAGAGGCGTGGGATGGACATCAGGATTTCCGCAAAACGCATCATGATGTTGTCGATTCGTCCACCGAAATACCCCGAAATGCCGCCGTAAATCATCCCAATCGGGAATACGATAAATAAGCTGAGAAAGCCGACCGTGAGGGAAATTTGCCCCCCATAGAGCAATCTGGAAAAAATATCCCGTCCGTTAATGTCATTGCCCAACAGCGAGATTTGCCCTGGGGCATCCACCCCAAAAAGGCGCAAGTTGCCGGGAATGATGCCAAACAGCCGGTAGGGTTCACCCTGGGTGAAAAAATGGAGGTAGTATTTCTGGCTTAAATCCGGTACATACTGCTGTGTAAACGTGTTTGGATCATATTCCCGCTTGTACCGAAAGACATAAGGCCAACTCAGCGCGCCATCCTCATCCAGAATGTAGATGGGCGTGGGAGGCGCTTTAGCCAGTTCCCGGTCAAACCAGTTTTCACCGTAGGGAGCCAGAAAGTCCGCGAATGCAACGCTGAGATAGAGTATGATCAGCAAAATCAGATAGAAAAAGGCGATGCGATCCTGGCGAATCCTTTTAAACGCCGCTTGAAGCTGCTCCAATTCCGGCCGATGCTTTTTGGTTTCCTGTACTCCTGCCATTCAATCAGCCCTCCAGCTCGATTCGCGGATCGGCCAGTTTCAATAAAACATCTGCAAGCAGGTTGCCTGCAACCAGCATGGCGGAAGCCATGATGAGAGAAGCCATCACCAGATTGGTGTCCGTGTCGATAGCCGCCTTATAGGTCAATTGGCCCAAACCGGGATAGCCGAGAATTTTTTCAATTAGCAAAGCACCCGAAAGCAATTCTGCAAACGTTAGTCCCATGATGGAAATGAGCGGGTTCAGGGCGTTTCGAACCGCGTGTTTGTAAATGACTTTGTCTTCCGGGAGACCTTTTGCCCGTGCGGTCCGAATGTATTCTTCGTTGAGGACGTCCAGCAGGTTGCCGCGCATTTGCCTTTGCAGCGACGCCAGCCCGCCAATGGTTAAGACGAAAACCGGCAAGACCAGGTGCATGGCTCTATCCCAGATTTTCTCGAAAAAGCCAAGTAGTTCGTATTGATCGCTGACAATGCCGCCGAGGGGGAACAAGCCGCTTTCCACCGCGAACTTGGCGGCCAGCAAGGCAAGTACGAAGTCCGGAAAGGACATGCCAATAGATGACAGGACGGTGAGCGAGCGATCGCTCAGCTTCCGCCAATTGAGCGCTGAAAAAACGCCGGGCGGGACGGCAATCAGCCAGGTAAGCACTACGACAATCAGATTCAGGATAAGCGTATTCCCTGCGCGACGGGCGATGAGATCGGCTACATCCTCCCCGGAAAAGGTTTTACCCAGGTTTGGGGTGAAAAATCCGGCCAGATTGCCCTTGAGGAGTTCTTCCGGATGGAACTGAAGCAGGTTGGTGAGCCAAAGCCAGTACTGAACCAACATGGGTTGGTCCAGCCCCAGGCGTTTTTCTTCTTCTGCCAGGGCTGCTGCGGAAATCTGCGGGTTATTGCGGTAGCCTGCCAGGGGATCAATCGGATTTTTGAAGGTGTAGCGGTCGAGTACGTGAATGACTTGCCCCTGCCCAACAGGAATATCAATCGGCCCCACAGAAAAGTTGTACCGCATCAGGAAGAAGCCGAGGAAAGAAATGATCAGCAATGTGGGAATCGCTGTCAGGATGCGCTTTAGAATATATAAAGGTATGGACATGCTGCTCCCCAGACAGGACAATGTCGACTAGCATGATAGCCACAGCCCGGCATTTGCCGGAACGCCTCACTAGGATCATAACGAATTTTGCGTGGGAAGGACAGCACCGGGTGGTAACTTCCGAAAAAATCCGCCATCTGGAAATCCGACGGTTCACACAAGCCCAATCGCCGGATGACTTTGAACGGGCGATTCAGTTGCGGCTCGATGTGTTTGTGACGGAACAGCATGGTCCTCCGGAGGATGAGCCCGATGAATGGGATGAAAACGCGATGCATTGGCTGCTGGTGAATGCGGAAAATGGCGCGGTGCTTGCCACCGGGAGGGTCTTTGCTTATCAGGAGACGTGTCAGATGCGTCCGGTGGCGAAAATTGGTCGGATTGCCGTTTGCAAGGATGCCCGTGGTCTTGGGTTGGGGCTTCGTGTGATGCAGGAAATTCTGGATTATATTCGTGAAGAGGGGTATGAACAGGCGATTCTGGATGCCCAGGTTTATGCATTGGCGTTTTACGAAAAGTTAGGATTTGTGCCTGAAGGGTATGAGTTTGATGAAGGGGGCATCCCCCATAAAAGAATGCGATTGTTGTTTCGTTAAGCTTGGCGCACAAAATTCCCATTGTGTGTTTTTATGCAAATAAATCACGGGGATTTGGGGACTTGGCATGAGTTTTGACGTTCGGAACATTCCAAGCGTTATTCAAGGGGTTGAACGAGGCCCTGTTGTCTATGGGCGTTCTGCACATGCCCAGTACATGGGTTATTTGAATGCCGCGCAAGATGAATTTGTCCGAAGTGGTGATTTGACGCCTGTAGAACGTCTGAATCAGGCTGCCATCCGGTATACACCGGAAGGTACGATTGCAGAAGGCGCTGTTACGGAAGAAGCGATTCAGAACGCGTTAGGCTATGCTGCCGCCAATATTCAACGGTTTGATCTCAATGGCGACCGGGCTTTAGATCGCTTTGAAGTACTTTATACATTCTTGGCGCCAGCCCAAGCACAACTAAATAAATTAGCGCAGACATTAGCGGATCCAAATGCTTCCCAGGAGGCAAAGGAGGAGGCGGCGCAGTATCAGAATCTGATTCTGAATTACTCAATGATGCAGGCGGCCAATTATATTGCATCTATTGATGTCGCAGATCCCAGCACAGGGCAGCGGGATGGAAAAATTACCGCCGATGAGGCCGCAGCCAAGTTACTCTTTGATGACAATGCCAAGCAAATGTTTGAGGGTAACGCGATTGCCTATAAAACCATTATTGATGGACTCCAGGCAAAAACTGATTATGCCGGGCCATCTTTTGAACAGCTCCAGCAGCGCGTACAGGGCATTGTAGGGCAATCCAACTCCCCATTCCGGTTGGATGGCATGTTGACTACAGGAG
>DATNQC010000247.1:0-4567 GCA_036702885.1 Oculatellaceae cyanobacterium
GAGCATATCCACCCCTTGAAACATCCCCAAAGATTTTTTCTGTTGCAAATTCTCCAGCAAAGCAACCTGCTGCTCTCGCCATTTGTCACGCCCTGATTTCTTCTTAACTTTTATATATTCCGAAGGCAGTACAACAATGGAAAGTCGGTGTATATCATGCTTTAGATGCGCCAGATGTTGAATATCATTCTTGTCAAAATAACAGGAGAGGTAATATAACTCTCCAGTCAAAGTCCCAATTTGCGCAAAGAACGCAAAGAAAATGGCAAGCTCCATATAAAGGCGGGATAAACTCACACGCCTCACCGCCAGCTTCCGCAAACGTTCGTCCTCGGGAATTGCCAACAGCGTGCAAATATCCGGAAATTGCCGGAGCGCTTCATCAACGCGTTTTTCCGCAATTTCCCGAGACAGGCGGAACAACCATTGCTCCGGGTAAATCGGCTCCACCAAGTGAAGAACGAGCGTCCGACCTTCCAACTGAACTGGCTCCAGTTGCTTCAGCAACGCCTGAGACGAGCTATAAATATGAAAAACCTGGCCGGATAAACCCTTCAAAAATTCCAGCAGGATGTCAATATTTTCGACAGCCGTACCAATATGACAGACCTGGCCATCCGTTTTTTCCAATGCCTTGCAACCCGAATCCGTTGCAGCCAACGCGTCATTCATTCAAGCATTCCCTGCAAACCCAAACCTTCGGTGTCAAAGTAAACCCTCACCAAAAGTCAGGGACCTACACAATGAAGCTGGCGTTTGACAAGCCAAACCAGCCTAGATGTCT
Source organism: Oculatellaceae cyanobacterium (assembly GCA_036702885.1). Classification (GTDB taxonomy): domain Bacteria; phylum Cyanobacteriota; class Vampirovibrionia; order Vampirovibrionales; family Vampirovibrionaceae; genus DATNQC01. Next base: position 785 of record DATNQC010000247.1, read on the forward strand.
CTCCTTGCGACAGAGGTTACTTGAAACCCGGAACCGAGTCAACAAGCACCTAACCGCAATACCTCACAAGGCAGAGTTTGCAGGAATAGAAGCACATGTCATCCGGTGACAATCAGGCGTCCGAGGCGGAAGCCAAAACGGCCAAATCCTCATCCACCAGTTCACCCTCAGCCACAACGGGCGTTTCTTCCTGTTGTTGCTGGAACTGCGTCCGATACAGATTGGCGTACAGGTGATCCGCTGCCATCAGTTCATCGTGACGGCCTTGTTCCACCACACAACCTTCATCCATCACCACAATGCGATCCGCATTGCGGATGGTAGACAGGCGGTGCGCGATCACAATGACCGTGCGATCCGTCATCAGCGCTTCCATCGCTTTCTGGACAATGGCTTCGGATTTGCTATCCAACGCACTGGTCGCCCCATCCAGAATCACTATGGGGGAATCTTTCAGCAGTGCGCGCGCAATCGCCAAGCGTTGCCGCTGCCCGCCGGACAGCATGACGCCCCGTTCACCGATTTTGGTATCCAAGCCTTCCGGCAGCGACGCCACAAAGGCCTTCAGATAAGCTTTTTCCAGTGCGCTTTCAAGTTCTTCATCCGTAGCGTCTGGTTTGGCGATTTTCAGGTTTTCGCGAATCGTACCGTTGAACAGGAAGTTATCCTGCATCACCAGCGCAATATGGCTCCGCAGCGATTCCAGCGTGAAATCCCGGATATCGGTTCCGTCGATCTTGATGGCGCCTTCCGTTACATCGTAAAAGCGACAGATCAGGTTGGCAATGGTGGTCTTTCCGCTGCCGGAAGCCCCAACCAGGGCCACCATTTCCCCTTGACGAAATTGCAGGTTAACGTTCCGCAACACCGGTTTTTCCGGCACATAGTGGAAGTAGACGTTTTCAAACGTCACACCGCTGCGGATCCCGTCCAGCACTTTGGCATCCGGCTTGTTGCGGATGCTCGGCTCCTGATCCAGCAGTTTGAAAATCCGCCCGGCCGCCAGCATGGACATTTGCGCTGTTAAGATAGAGCCGCCCAGGTTTTTGATGGGGTTGTACAGCATCAGCATGGCGGCGATAAAGGAGACAAAGCCTCCGGTGGAAAGCTCGTTATTGACCACCATAATGCTGCCCTGCCAGATAATGAGCGCAATCCCGATAGAAGCAATAAAGTGCATCGCGGGCGTCAGCCAGCCTTGCGCCTGCGTGCCCTTGATGGTCATTTTAAAGACCTGCTTCTGATACTCGTTGAAGTCCTTCAGACGTTGCTTTTCCAGATTGTAGCCATAAATCACGCGGATGCCGCCAACGGTTTCCGTATAAAACGACAGCACGTTACCGGTGGCCTTGGTCGTTTCGCCCGCAATCCGCTTGATGATTTTGCGGATTTGCGTTGAAGGATACAGGATCATCAGCAAAACGCTGATGGCAATGATGGACAGCTTCCACGAAGTGGCGATCAGAACGCCCATCAAGCCCAGCGAGGAGAACAAACGCGTCAGCATCTGCTTGGTGTTGTTCAGAATATTGGTGTTGATGGCTTGCGGATCCTGGAAGTACCCCTGAATAACCGTACCTGAAGCGACCTTATCAAAATAGGCGACATCCAGCGTTTGCAGCTTTTTGAACAGATCCCGCTGCAGGTCGCACATAATCTTGCAGCCCAGCCAGCCGTTCAGGTAGATGGAGGCGTAGTTCAGCAGACCTTGCACCAGCGTAAAGCCCACGATGATAAATGGCACCAGCGACACCGTGGAGATTGACTGTTTGACCTGCATTGCGTTCACGTAAGGCTTCAACGCAAACGCAATGGCTCCATCCAGCGCGCCGATGGGGATGGTAATCAGCATGGCAATCGCGGCGCGAAAGGCATAAGGGCGGATATACTGATATAAACGCTTATATAAATATAAAAGACTATAGCTGCCGTCTTCCCGGGGCTTGAAGAGATTGTCAAAGATTTGCCGGTATTTGGACTGACTCATGTTGCTTCCTATACAAGAGGCTATTGGACAGTGTGACGGTGTTTAACGACTGAGACAGGCGATTCCGCAAGGTAAAAGGCCAAATGGCGCTGTCCACAACCCGAAATGCCGCAAGAAGGGTATATCGCTTCAAAGCCCCAATGCGAGCATGCCGGGAATCCGTTTTCAAAATACTATAAACCGAAAAGAGAACCAAAATTCATTCGCTTGCTCAAAACGTTTTTGAGCAAGTCCACTCAAGGTTTCAGTATGTCAATTGCTTGCGAAGCAGGCGGTGATCGAACGTAGTCTTTCGCAACACCTCTAAAACTCTTTCTGTGCAATTGCCATCGCCAAAGGGATGCTCTGCCTGCTGCAGCCGCATTCTGAAATCTGCATCAAACAGGATTTTCCGTAGGGCCTGAGCAATCGCTTCCGGATTCTGCGTGACATCCACCACGTTACCGCCGCGTTCACGCCCCTTTTGGCGCTCCCCAACATTCAGGCATGGCACCTGAAAATGAGCCGTTTCCAGCAGTCCGCTACTGGAATTGCCGACCACAACCGTGGCATGACGCAAGAAGTTCAGGTATTTCACACGCCCCAGACTCTTTTCCACACGGAACTGCGGCAGATGCGCAAATTCCTGCTCAATCACGGCGATAATATCCTGAGAGCCCGGATCATGATTGGGATAGGTCACCATCACCTGCACCACATCCCCCAGCGACGCAATGGCGGAAAGCGTTTGCCGGGCCTGCGCCCCAGCCAATTCCGGCTCCGTGGTGATGGGATGCTGCGTAAACAGAATCCACGGCTTTTCGGGATCCAGTCGATACCTCTCCGCAAAAAAAGATCGCTCCAGCCTTTCCACCGTCCGGATATTATCCAGTGCCGGCGCTCCCGTCACGACCACCCGCCAGGGCTCCTCGCCCATTTTCAGAATCCGCTCCGCACTGGCGCGTGTAGCCGGAAAATGCAGATGCGCGAGCTTGGTAATGGCATGCCGAATCGGATCATCCAGCATACCGCCCCGCACCACATCCCCGCCGTGCAAATGGGCAATCGGAATGTTAGAAAGGAAAGCCGCCACCGCCACCGCCAATGTTTCATAGCGATCCCCCAGCAGCAGCACACAATCCGGCCGGTTTTCCGGTTCCGCGAAAAAAGCTCCCAATCGCTGGCAAAGCACGCCTGTTTCGCCAGCCAGATTACTTCCCGTTTCCTCTAAAGGCAATTGAAGCGCAATGGGCAGGCCGTCCTCGTGAATTTCTGACAACGTCCCCCCGTAACGTGGATCCAGATGCGAACCGGATACATACAGGGCAGGCTCAAAATCTTCCGCTTGCTGCATTCCTTTGACAATAGGATGCAACAGGCCATACTCCGCACGGGTGCCGGTAAAAACACCGACTTTCAATCGTTTTGCTGTCATCTCACCGCAAAATGCAATTTTTAATTAAAAAATATTACCTGAAAGACGTTTCTATTTTTTTGTATTAAAATGCCTCTGCTCTAAATTTAAAACAATAAACAATTTATATATATATTGAGTAGTTAGGAGATGACATTTCTTGAGCGGCAGTAACGCCTGCGGCATTGGCATGCCTACGGTTACTTTTCGGAGTGCGTTTTTAACGCCAAGGCATTATTTGTCCCAGGCTTTGGAGAATATGAATGAAACCGGTTTTCGCGTTGCTTTGGTGGTGGATGAGGAAGAGCGCCTCCTGGGGTTGGTGGCGGACGGAGACGTGCGAAAAGCCTTGCTGAAAGGCATTTCTATTGACGCGCCCTTAACTGAGGTGATGAACCCGAAT
>DATNQC010000254.1:0-2009 GCA_036702885.1 Oculatellaceae cyanobacterium
GTTCGGGACCGGAATAAAACCCGCGACATCATGGATTTGGATCTGGAGCTGTTGTCTCAGGATCCGTTTGAGGTGGTTCGCGATCCCCAGACTCAAATTGTCGTGGAGCTGATGGGCGGTGCGGACTTGGCGAAAAAGCTGGTGGTGGAAGCCATCCAGAACGGCAAGCATGTGGTGACCGCCAACAAGGAGCTCATCGCTAAATTTGGGCCGGAATTGTTTGAATTGGCCCGTCAGCACAATGTGCGGCTGCTGTTTGAAGGCGCTGTTGCCGGCGGAATCCCCATTATTATGCCGCTCAAGCTGTCTTTGGGCGCTAACCGGATTCAACAGATTGCCGGGATTCTGAACGGCACGACCAATTACATCCTCACCAAAATGACTCGTGAGGGCTGGGGCTTTGAAGAAGCGTTGAAAGAAGCCCAGGAAAAAGGGTTTGCAGAGGCCGATCCCACCAATGACGTGGAAGGCTTTGATGTTGCCTATAAAATTTCCGTGCTGTCCCATATTGCGTTCAAGCAAACGGTGGATCCTACCAAAATCTACCGTCAGGGCATTACAAACATTACATCTCAAGACATTCAGATTGCTAAAGATCTGGGGTATGTCATCAAGTTGATTGGCTTGGCTCGGATGGAAGCTGATGAGCGGCTGGATATCCGGGTGCATCCCATGCTGATTGACGAGAAGCATCCGTTGGCCAATACGCAGAACGAGTTTAACGCCGTGTTTGTAAAGGGCGATGCCGTGGGCGACGTGATGTTCTATGGTCGCGGTGCGGGTGAAATGCCGACAGCAAGCGCTGTTGCCGCAGATATTCTGGCGATTGCAACTGGCTTGCTGAAAGGTAATGAACCGATCCCGTCAATGGCGATTGATGCGGCCTCTCCGGCAAACCTGATGCCGGTTGAGGAGACGACCAACAGGTACTATTTGCGCCTTAACACGCAGGATCGTCCCAAAGTTATTGGCCAATTGGGCATTGCCTGCGGAGATGCCGGCGTGTCTCTGGAATCCGTGATGCAAAAAGGCACCAACCCGGATGGCACCGCATCCATCGTGCTGATTACGCATGAGGTGACGGAACGGCAAATGAATCAAGCGTTAGAAACAATTCGAGGGCAAGGCAGCGTGCAGGAAATCGGTTGCTTGCTAAGGGTGCTGTAATGGCGGGCATTTTAGAGCGATATCGCGATTTTTATAATTTCCCCAAGGATTTTCCGATTGTCAGCTTGGAAGAAGGCAACACGCCCCTGATTCCGGCGCATCGGGTGGCGGATGCGGTGATGCAGCTATCCGGACGGAAGGAGCTTCGGGTTTTCCTGAAGTTTGAGGGGCTGAACCCGACCGGCAGCTTTAAGGATCGCGGCATGACCTATGCGGTTTCCCAAGCCGTGGCGGAAGGTCATACGCACATTATTTGCGCCAGCACGGGGAATACCAGTGCTTCGGCTGCGGCGTATGGCACGCGTGCCGGGCTGAAAACCCTGATCATTCTGCCCGGTGGCAAGGTGGCGCTGGGCAAGCTGTCTCAGGCGATTCTGTATGGCGCATCCATTGTGGAAATTGACGGCAATTTCGATCAGGCTCTGGATATCGTCCGCGCACTGGGGGCCACGGGCAAGGTGTGCATTGTGAACTCCATTAACCCGTACCGCCTGCAAGGGCAAAAAACCGCCGCGTTCGAGGTTTGCGACGTTCTGGGCGAAGCTCCGGATGAACTGTTTATTCCCGTGGGGAATGCCGGCAATATTACGGCGTACTGGATGGGCTTCAAGGAGTACCACGCCCGGGGCATTACCCGGAAGCTGCCTAGAATGAATGGTTTTGAGGCGGAAGGTTCCGCGGCCATTGTCCAAGGGAGGAAAATTGAAAACCCTGAAACGCTGGCAACCGCAATCCGCATTGGAAACCCGGCTAGCTGGCAAGCGGCGGAAGCCGCCCGGGATGAATCCGGAGGGCAAATTGGCGCCGTAAGCGATACGGAAATTGTGGAAGCGTACCAGTTC
>DATNQC010000260.1:0-3256 GCA_036702885.1 Oculatellaceae cyanobacterium
TGGCGCTGTTTCTGGAGCCCGGTAGTCAGTTGCAGCATGCTGTTTTGAGTACGGATACTTCGGGCGTCCTTCAGGAGTTGGCTCAAACGCCACGGGATCTCAAAACCCTGTTTTTTGAAATGATTCCTCAAAACCCGATGGAATCCCTGGCAAATGCCAACCTGGTTCCCGTGATTGTCTTTACGCTGTTGTTTGGGGCGGCCATTGCCAGTATTGGAGAAGCCTGCCGTCCGCTCGTCAGCTTTTTTGAAGCCGTTTTTGCCGCTACCATGAAGCTGACGGACTGGATCATGATCCTGGCGGTTCCGGGCGTGTTCTCTCTCGCCTTTACGACGGTCGCCAAATCCGGTCTGGAAGTCTTCAGCGAACTCTGGATTTACGGCATTGCGCTGCTTGGCGGGCTGCTCCTTCAGATTCTGGTTGTCTTTCCGCTCATGCTGCAAGTCTTTGCCAAAATCAACTTCATGAACCTGTATCGGGCGATTTCCGAGGCCATTATGGTAGCCTTTGGTACGGCGAGCAGTTCTGCGACGCTGCCCATTACCATCGCCTGCTGTGAGCGTCGGGCCGGCATTTCCAACCGGATTGCCAGCTTTGTCCTGCCCACGGGGGCGACCATCAACAAAACGGCCACCACCATGTTCGAGGTGATTGCGGTGATCTTTCTCGTGCAGGCCTATAATCTACCGTTGAGCCCCTATACCATCGCCATGATTGTGGTGTTTTCCATTGTCGCGTCAGTTGGGGCGGCTGGCGTGCCCAGCGCGGGATTGATTACGATCAGCATCGTTTTGAATAGCATTGGACATGCGGATACCAGCCATTTTGCCGTTGGGATTGCCATGCTGTGGTCCATCGATCGCGTGCTGGATATGTGCCGCACCGTGGTCAATGTGATGAGCAGCTGCACCGTTGCGGCGCTGGTTGCTTCCAGCGAAGGCGAACTGAATCGTGATATCCTGAATAACCATGAAACCTGGACGGAGGTTGTTTAATGTCTCGGTTATTCCTGCAAAAAATTTCAGGTGGGGTTGCGCTTCTGGCACTTGCCGTCACGGTATCTGTTACGTCGCCTGCACCCGTGTCGGCGGCTGAACCTGCCAAAAAGCCAGCCAATGCAGTAGAGCAGGCGGAGTCAACCTCTGCCGTTGAAAAGGCCGTTATTGAATACAACAAAGGCGTTGAGCTGTTTCAGATTGCCCAAATCCAAAGTGAAAAGGGAAATGCGGCTGGACAAAAGCAATTGCTCAAAGAGGCTATCCGCCGCTTTGAGAATGCGCTCAAGCTGAATCCCCAGCTCACGGAGGCTCAAAGCAATATCGGCTTTGCCTACCTGACCTTGCGGGATAATCGACGGGCCATCCAGAATTTTGAAAAGGCGCTGAAAATCAATCCGCAGCATTTGAACACATTGAACGGTCTTTCCACCGCCTATGCATTTAACGGTCAGCTGGAGCAGGCGCTGACCGTGTTTGATAAGCTCACCACCCTAGACCCGTCCAACAGCCAGTACTTTTTCAACAAGGGTAGCGTGTTGCAACGGGCCGGACGGGTTGCGGCTGCCCGACAAGCTTATGAGCAAGCGTTGAAAATCAATCCCAACGAACAGCGCACATTGTTCAATTTGGGAACCCTATTGGAAAACCAGGGCAATTTGGCGGAAGCGCAAAAGTATTACGAAAAAGCGAAAGGGGTTGAAATCGGCAATACGATTGGTCTGGAGGCCATTCGCCGATTGGAAGCGATTCGTTCAGCCGGAGGCAGTGCATACCAATAGAAAACATGGAAAGATGCGGGGATGTTATACGCACACTTGAAACAAGGGCTTCGGTTAAACCGAACTATCGGTTTTGCTTTTACGATATATATCGCCTACCTGGCCTTTGATTTGCAGGGAGCGCCGAAGGCTGCGTCCTGGTGGCTTTGGGGCCGATTGGCCGTTTTTGCGGCGTTGACGGTGGTGTTCATGCTCATCAATGAAATGGGCCTGCGAACGGTCAAACGACACCCCAAGCTGGATGAATTCCTCCAGGAGAAAACCAGCCTGCTCTGCTCCCTGATGCTTACGGGCTATATTGCGTTGGGTTATTTGCTTACGGGGCAGCTGAGCATTCTGCTGTTTTCAACGCTTGCGTTTCTGCAAGCCCAAATGGTGGGGCATCAACTGGTCGCCCGGATGCAACTCTTGTTTTTCGGCTTGTTGACGCTTGCGGCCCTGCCTTTTGGTTATCCCTTGCTGCTGGGTGTAAAAGTCGGTCAGGCGCCTGAACCGCTGCGCATCCTGCTGTTGCTCACGCCGTTTGTTATGGCGCTGTTTCATTATGGCAGCATCGTCAGCACCTTGGTGTTTTCAACCACCTCCAAGGTCAACAAATTGCAATCGCTGGCGGCAACGGATGGTTTGACCGGGCTCATCAACCGCCGTCAGTTCAACAATCAACTGGATGCCGAAATTGCAAGGGCCAAGCGCTACCGGAAGCCTTTGTCCCTGGCTTTGTTTGATATTGATAATTTTAAGAAAATCAACGATTTCTATGGTCACCAGACGGGGGATCGCATCCTGCGGGAGCTGGGCGCACTCCTGACGGGGAACGTGCGTGAGTCAGACATTCCGGCGCGCTACGGCGGTGAGGAGTTTGCCCTGATACTTCCTGAGACCAGCCAGATGGACGCCTATGAGCTGCTGGAGCGGATTCGAACCGTGATTGAGCATACGGTTTTCTGCTTGCCGGATAACCCGATGACGGTGACGGTGAGCGTGGGTGTGGCGCAATTGAATCCGGACAACCCGAAAAGCTACGAATTGATAGAACGTGCGGATGCCGCGCTTTATGAAGCCAAGCGGCAAGGCAAAAACCGGGTGATTTACGGTATTTTGCCAACACCTAAAATTTCTTATCCGCCATTCACCCCGTAGTTTTCAATAGGGTTTGTGAAGGATTACTCAGCGAGCAACTAGGGGTTAGGGAAGCCGGTCGTCCGTGTTAATGGCGTCCAAATCCTCTGGGCGGGTATTGGGCGGTGGGAACATGAAGGTTGGTTTTTCCGGCTGAGGGGCGATTCTGGCAGGCGTTGCTCCGGTATTCCAGTTATCGCCCTGTTTGGGGGTGCTGGAAGTTCCCAAAGAGGGTTTGGAGGGGATATCCACCGGCGGTTGTTCCGGCGTACCCAGCACAATGTTTTTGATTAAAAAGCGATTGAGTTTGGTTCGGCCTGAAGCAGTGATAATTTCCACATGAAAGCCGTCGGCATACAT
>DATNQC010000266.1:0-6485 GCA_036702885.1 Oculatellaceae cyanobacterium
TTGATACAGTCCGTATTACAGCAGTTTGTTGCGTCGTTGTTTTCGTAAATCTTCTGTCCCGCCTGAAATACAAAGATGCCCGGCAAACACCGGGCATCTTTCTAAATATTGGATGGCAGTCTTTTACGCCGTAATTAACCTTTGAGAGCGCGAGCTTTTTCTGCGTTCAGCTCGATGAAGCGCTCTTGACCAGCCGGAACTTCGGCGTCCATGTAGATAGCGCTTACAGGGCAAACCGGTTGGCAAGCGCCGCACTCAATGCACTCATCCGGGTGGATGTAGAGTTGGTTTTCACCATCAAAATCGTAGATACAGTCAACAGGGCAAACGCCAGTGCAAGCTTTGTCTTTAACGTTGATACAAGGTTCGGTAATAACGAAAGGCATAATAGACTACCTCCAATAGGACTTCACGATAAAAATTATTCTGAGTGGGGGTATTAGTTGATAAAAGAGTTATCAGTTGATTCTTTTGGCATTATAACCGCTTCAAACTGTATTTTCTTGAGCTTTCTCATATTGAGCAGGGTGCGGTTACAAAGCGCAACAGTTCAGACCTTTTCACTCAGAGCACGGTGCATTATACATCCACGGCATTTTTTTCGCCACGGGCAGCCGGGATCAGATCCTCGTAACCTTTGCGTCCCATTAATGCATACGTGTATTTCTTGGCCAGTTCGACTCCCGGCTGATCAAAGGTGTCAATGTTCAACAGGGCGCCGGTAATGGCGGTCTGCACTTCCAGTAAATACAGCAATTGCGCAAAGTGGTATGCATCGACTCTGGGTAAAACGAGCGTCACGTTGGGGCGCAGGTTGCCGGTCAAGCTGGCGCGTGTGGATTCAAACTCGGCCGTCATGAGCTGGCTGATCGGTTTACCGTTCAGGTAGTTCAGATCGGCCACATCGGCAAACTGGTTGGCCGGAATCACCGGGTCCTGATCCGGTCGCTCGACCTGAATAAAGGTGAAGACCTTGTCGTTAGGCCCTTCGTTGAACAACTGCACTTGAGAGTGCTGGTCGGTGACGCCCACTGCACGCACTGGAGTAGGACCGACATGAACGATATTGCCATCCAGATCGTATTTTTTACCTAGAGATTCTGCCCAAAGCTGCACGTACCAGTCGGAAATCGATGCCAGACGGTAGGAATAGGGCATAAATACGGAAATTTTCTTACCACGCTCATAAAGCAGGTATTGAATCAGCGCGCCTTGAGCGGCTGGGTTCTTCTTCAGATCCGTATTTTGCAGAATGGTATCCAGGTCCCGAATTCCACGTTGGATTTCGGACAGGGAAATGCCGCACAGCGCAGCCGGCAAGAGGCCGACGGCGGAGAAGACCGAGAACCGGCCACCCACATCATCCGGCACTTCAAACGTTTGGTAACCTTCCCGTTCCGCCACCGGGCGCAATACGCCGGCACGGGCATCCGTAATAGCAACAATGTGCCGCTTGACCTGCTCTGCTGGTAGATTTTGCTCCAGCCACTCTTTGGCAATCATGAATGCGCTCATGGTTTCTGCCGTGGTGCCGGATTTGGAAATGACGACAAATAGTGTGCGTTGCGGATCCAGCATCTCCATCAGCGGCGCGATTTGATCCCCATCCACGTTTTCTACAAAGTAGTAGCGGGGAAAGCCATTGCGTTGCGCATCCGAAAGCTGGTTCCAGTAGGGGTGCAACAGGGCGCGCAGCAGGGCATAGCCTCCCAGAGAGGACCCGCCAATGCCTAGCACCACCATATCGCTGAATTGGCCTTGAACGGATTGGGCATAAGTATTGATATCTTTGGCCAGTTGCTCGTCATAGCCAAGGTTCAGCCAGCGCCGCCAGCGACCGGGTTGATCTTTTTGAGCGTAAAGTTGCGAGACGATATCCCGGATTTTGTCACCGTATTGCTCAAAACAGGCATCCAAGGCCAAGCCGTGCTCGGTGCCTACCTTTACCTCGGAAACGTTCCGATAATCAAGCTGGATCATGCCGCAATCCTTCCAAAAACAACGGCTACATTCTAACGCAAGCAATCATGCGTGCCAACGCTTGCAGGGTAAGGAATAAAAAGCACTTCGACTGTTTTAAGCCGAAGTGCGCAGAAACGATGTAAGAAGAAAAATCTTGGTTGGATTGAGGACTCAGAGAGTCCCGAAAGTCAGAGAACCAGGAGAAGTTGAAGCCAAAACACGCCTTAGTGGGTTAGCGTGGTTTGCTTCAGAAACTCCCGTGCGTAGCTGGGGGTGATGGCAACGCCAGATTCAGCGCTATGGATAGTTTCTCCCGAAGCTGCTGCCGGTGCATCATTGAGCATGTAGGAGGAACCCGTGTTCCGACTCAACGGTGCGAGTTGTTGCAAGGCTTCGCTGCGGGTTTTCTTCAGGTAGCGCTGGCCATTGCGAACCACTGCCTGGAATTCCACCAGGTTTTTGTCCAGAGTGCCAAGAATGGCTTCCGCGTACTGATCGGCCCCTTCCCGTACGGCGCGGGCTTCCTCGTAAGCCTGAGCACGAACGGCCTCCGCTTCTTCAAATGCCTTTTTGCGCATGGCTTCGAGTTCCACTGTAATCTGTTGCCGGATGCGGGCGGCTTCTTCATGAACAGCCCGAAGCAGTTCGGATTCGCTTAACATGAACTCCGATTGCTTTTTAGCGTCCTGCAGCATCTGATTCGCTTTGGCTTGCGCCTCGTTCACGATCTCATCCCGACGTTCCAGCACGCGTTGCGCCTGTTGAATTTCCGTCGGCAGATTTTCACGAATGCGGTCCAGCAGCGGAACCAGCTTTTCACCATTCACAATGGTAAAAGGCGTAAATGGAATTCCCATCCCGGTGAGGATGAAGTCTTCCATCCGCTCAATCATTTTGGCAAACGTATTAATGGCTTCTCTCCTTTCCCTTGCTTTTTGGCTGATAAAGAGATTTTTCCCGGTGTGCGGTAAAGGCCTTGATAAAACGACCGTCCACTTCATCCTGCAGACAATCACGCAACTGATCCAACAGTTGCAACATTTTGGTATGGTGAACCAGATAGTAAGGGGTGAAAGGCACCGGCCAGCCTTGTTTGAGTAGCAAGGCTTCCAATTGGTCCATGACTTTCATTGCTTCGCTGCGCTCAATCATTGGACATCCACCTTCCCAGGGAAAGCCGTTTTGAAGTACCGGCAGACCGGCTCTGGAACGAGCCCACTGATATCACCGCCCAGCAAGGCCACTTCCTTCATCATGCTGGAGGACAGAAACTGGTATTCCGCGCCTGCGGTCAGAAAAACCGTATCCACGCCGGGGAGCAGTTTCTTATTGATCTGCGCCATGGCAAACTCGTTTTCAAAGTCGGAAACTGCGCGAAGTCCCCGAATAATCACTTTTGATTGGTGTTTTTCTGCCAGTTTCACGGTTAAACCTTCAAAAGCCTCGACTTGTACATTCGGCAGGTGGCGGACACTTTCCCGCGCTAGCCTCACTCGGTCTTCAACCGGGATAAGGGGCTTTTTTCCGGGGTTTTTGACGACAGCCATAACGATTTGTTCAAATATCTGGCTGGCCCGGGTAACCACATCCAGGTGTCCCATTGTGATTGGGTCAAAACTTCCTGGATAAATGGCGATGCACACTGACTTTTGGCGCTCCTGCCTGACTTGATTTAGACAAGAGCCAGTTTACTATATGAAAAAGTTAATAAACAATGCGTTGAATAGATTTGTTAGAAAAGTTTACGACCCCGACGGGGAATGCGAATAGCTGAGAGGCTTGTCCTGAGATCGTCCTGCCGGTTTCCTTGTTATATCAGGCATCTTAAAGAAACTTAAGATTTCAGTCCTTTGCTTGCCTGAATCATGTCCCATTCCCCTTGGAATCAATTTGTTGAAAAACAGACAGTTTTCCTCCTGATTCATCTGAAACATGGTGGTGGCCCAAGCTCCGCCTCCCCGCTCTTTCCCGCGGTTGACACCCCTTTTTGTTAGGGCTATGATGACCACTCACAATGCCCCTCTAAATCCTTACCAGTGCTGAACGATTGGCGAACGGCTTCAGTGAGGGCTTATGCGGCAGACAGTTCGTACTTTGACGGAATAATACCGAGTTATGGCCACAAAAAAGAAGGAAAAAAAGGTCATCCTGGCTTGTTCGGAGTGCGCCGAACGTAACTACTCCACCCCCAAGCCTCAAAGTAGGCTCACCGAGCGGCTTGAACTGAAAAAATACTGTCCGCGTTGTGCAAGCCACACACTTCACCGGGAAACCAAGTAAGTCCTGGAAGGTTCTGTAACATTTTGGTACTTTTACAATGACAAGCGTCCTTAGTTCAGTTGGTAGAACGGCGGTCTCCAAAACCGCATGTCGGGGGTTCGAGTCCTCCAGGGCGCGATTTTTATTTGTTCTCCTCAATGCCCGGAGTTATCAATGAGCCCCAAGGCGACCATGAATAAACCGAAAGACAAAAAGCCGCGCCAGCAAGAGGTTTCCTCTATGCCGGTTCAGTCTTTTGCTGAATACCTCAAAGGCGTCCGTTCAGAATGGGGCAAAATCACTTGGCCCACCTGGCCGCAAATCTGGGGACAGACCATTGTGGTATTGGTCATGGTTTCTATCATGACGCTTGGTTTGTTTATAATGGACTATTCATTTTATTGGATTATTTCGCAGATCACGCCGCATCGCAGTTAAGAGTTCAACGACAGGAAACGGACATGGAGCTTTTAGAAGACAATTACACACCTGAAGAAGAACTGGATACCCCAGAGGACTCTCACAAAGAGTCTAGCGGGGATCACCGGGTGCCTGTCCTCTCGGAAAAAAATGCCAACCGTGCCATTCAGGTAAGCGCTAGCGAGGAAACTGTGCAGAAAAAGCCGCCTCGTCGCCGTTGGTATATTGTTCACACGTACTCCGGCCATGAAAACAAGGTGAAAGTCAATCTGGAACGTCGGATTGAGTCGATGAACATGGCGGATAAGATTTTCCGCGTTGAAGTGCCACAGAAGTCCGTCACCAAAATCAAGGATGGAAAACGGACTGAGCGGGAAGAACGCGTATTTCCCGGCTATGTTCTGGTTGAGATGATTATGGATGACGACTCCTGGTACGTTGTTCGCCATACGCCGGGCGTTACCAAATTTGTTGGCTCTCAGAAAAAGCCGATTCCAGCCAAGGATTCCGAGATCAAGCGCATTCTGCTGAGAAACCAGCCGGCTGCAGGAGGTCCCGCTGCACCCAAGGTCGAGATCGACCTCAAGGTGGGCGAAGTGGTTCGGATTACCAGTGGTCCGTTTGCCGACTTCGAAGGTACCGTTACCGAAGTCAGCCCGGAAAAAGAGCGCTTGAAAGCATCTGTTTCCATCTTTGGTCGAGAAACGCCGGTTGAATTGGCATTTAACCAGGTTCAAAAATCCCACTAGGCTGCTTGATTAGGAGCGGCCCTCGGCACGTCCCAAATTTCACTCACTTTTCACACAATTCGGAGGTTATGTCCCAGTGGCTAAAAAGGTAGTCGGAAAAATTAAACTTCAACTGAAGGCTGGCGGTGCGACCCCGGCTCCCCCGGTGGGTCCTGCCCTTGGTCAGCACGGCGTCAACATCATGGAGTTCTGCAAGCAGTACAATGCGCAGACTGCTGATAAGTCCGGCCAGGTCATTCCGGTGGAAATCTCGGTCTATGAAGATCGTTCGTTTACGTTTATCCTCAAAACCCCGCCGGCTTCTTTCCTGATTACGCAAAAGCTCGGTATTCCCAAAGGCTCTGGTAAGCCGAACACCGAAAAAGTGGGTAAACTCACCGCTGAGCAAATCAGAGAAATTGCACAGGTTAAAATGCCTGACCTGAATGCTCATACGCTTGAAGCCGCTGAGCAAATGATCCGCGGTACCGCTCGTAGCATGGGCGTGACCTGCGAATAAGCACTTTACCTCTCGTAGTACAAATAACCGTGGGAGGCTGCTTACAGCCGCTTGACCACAAGGAGTTAAAAATGGCTAAACTGACCAAACGTCAAAAACAATTCCAGGAACTACTCGCTTCCGTTGAACAGCCCTTGGGTGCCAAAGACGGGATTGAAACTCTGAAAAAGGTGCTGGAGCTCGCTAAATTTGATGAGACCGTTGAAACCCACATCCGTTTGGGGATTAACGTCAAACATGCTGATCAGCAAGTGCGCAGCACCGTTGTTCTGCCTGAAGGCACTGGGAAAACCCTCCGTGTTTGTGTGATTGCAAAAGGTGAAAAGGTCAACGAGGCCAAAAATGCTGGTGCTGACTTTGCAGGCAGCGAAGAGCTGGTTGAAAAAATGGAAAAAGAAAACTGGCTCGACTTTGATGTGTTGATTGCCACCCCGGATGCGATGGCCATGCTGGGTAAACTGGGTAAAGTGTTGGGACCCAAAGGCTTGATGCCGAACCCCAAGACTGGCACCGTCACCTTTGATGTGGCTCAGGCCATCAAAGATGTAAAGGCCGGTAAAGTGGAATTCCGCGCTGACAAGCAAGGGATTGTCCAC
>DATNQC010000273.1:0-2492 GCA_036702885.1 Oculatellaceae cyanobacterium
AACAAGTACCGTCTGAGATCCAGCGCGGGATTTTTGCTGACCTCCACTTCGGCCCACTCAATGCTGATGCAAATACTTCCCAACTGCACCACCGGCAAGGATGCCCAGGCAGCAGGATCGTGTTGATCCGCAAACAGCGTAAAGGTTAAAACATCCGTCGCACTGTCTTTGTCCCGGTACTCCCGGTTTAGTGTCTGAATACTCCGGTTTCCCAGCCAATGCAACTCCACTTCCAGGGTTTGCCCTTCATTCGGCGTCAAGCCCCAGGTTTCAAAAATCCCTTCTTTGCGGGCCAGCGCCAAAAATTCCGACCATAGTCGCGCTGCATCCTCCAGAAGCCTTCGAGCCTTTTCAGCCAGCCGGTTCTCTGCGTAAACTTCCAGATTTAAGCCCGGCAGCTCCAGAGTGTCCAGATATTCCGTATTCAAACCATCCGTCATAATTTAACACCCCGGTGTTCCAGAATCCGTCGCCTTTTCCTGCAAGGCCTGGGCTTGTTTCAACGCCTCCTGCAAGCCCGTGTGCTCAGTGACAACGGAGGAAACCGGCAATTTCCGGCCCAGTTCACGCATCATGTTCTGCTGATATTCAATCCGGCTGTGCTGGATACCTCTCAGGACACGAACGAACGTCTGTTTGATGATCTCAATATCCTTGAAGGTGATTGGACATTCATCAAACTGCCCATCCTCAATCCGTTGCTGGATAATTTTATCAATCCGCTCCTCCACCTGCGCCGTGCTGGGATTTTTAAGCGCACGAACAGCAGATTCGCAGGCATCCGCCAGCATAACAATGGCGGTTTCCTTGCTTCTCGGTTTCGGCCCCGGGTAGCGGAACTGGGACTTATTGACGTTTTCCACCCCTTCTTCCTGACAGGCCTTGTTATAAAAGTATCCAGCCGTCAGCGTGCCGTGGTGTTCCGTCATAAAGTTCATCAGCACTTCGGGCAGCTTGTGCTGCTTGGCCATTTCAATACTATCCCTGGGGTGCGCGGTAATCACCATCTTACTGAGGCGCGGCGTCAACTTATCATGTGGGTTTTCCACCCCAAAATAGGCCTGGTTCTCGATGAAAAACAGCGGACGCTTCATCTTGCCGATATCGTGATACAAACAGCCCACACGCGTGAGCAACCCATTGGCGCCAATTGCCTCTGCAGCCGTTTCCGCAAGACTTGCCACCATTAAGCTGTGATGGAAGGTTCCCGGCGCCTCAAACTGCATCCGCTTCAGCAAGGGCTGATCATGATTACCCAGTTCCATCAGGGTGAATGGCGTAATTACCCGGAAAACACTTTCCAACAAGGGCAACATTCCAATCGCCAAAATGCCTGAAAAAATTCCGCTAAACAATCCCCAGCCCACCAGGGATAGCAACGTACCCCAATACGTATCCTGGGACGGCGTCAGCAACGTGATGGCCAAAAGGCTCAGGGCATTGGTCACGCCCACATAAAGCCCCGCATAGATCAACTGCCCCCGATCGCTGAAGTTCACCCGACGGCGCAGGATGTAAATCCCCATATAACTGCCGAACAGCAGCACGGAAACCGGGTAATAATCCACCCGCATTGCCAATGACAACAGGAATACCAGTAACGTCACCGCCAGCACCGCAATATGCGGATGCATAAAGATGGACAACATCATGGCGTAAGCCGCCAAAGGGAATGCATACAGCGGAATATGCCCCAACGCGCCTTGATCCAGTAATTGGAAAAAGATCGTGATACCTAGCGTCAATGCCGCAACCAAAGAGGCATAGGACGGGCGGAAAAAACGCTTTTCCTCAAAATGATACAGATAGCTCCACAACGTAAAGGCAAACAGGCTGCTGAGCAGTAAGATCCCCAAACATGCGGTCCAATTACCGCTGGAAGTCGATTTCCCCATTTTGGTGAGGGCGGCTCGTTGAACCGGCGTGACTTTTTCTCCCTGGCCAACAATTTTCTGCCCTTTGTTATAGACCAGAACCTCCGGTTCTTCTCGCAGAATCCGCTCCGCCGTCTCTTTCCGGTTCTTCGCCATGGCCGCTTCATCCAGAATGCGGTTCGGCTCCAGCGTACTGTCCACCAAAAAGGCAATCAGCTCCCGGTATTGATGCCGATAGCCATGCCGGGGCAAATTTTCCGAAATTAACTCCCGACGCTGGGTTACATCATCCGCCTGTGCTTCGGTGACGCCAACTTCCAGAATTCGGCGCAGGGTCTGCTCGGCGGCTTTTTTAATCTGCTGCCAGTCGTCCGCAGCAATAGGGGCCAAAAAGTACCGGTTCAAAATCCAATCTGAACTTAAGAGGCTCCCGGTCGCCAATTTAAAGCGTTTCTGCCTCTCCTCAGGCAAAAGCTCCGGATTGGTCGCAATTTCTCCCAAGCGACTGGACATCCGTCCAAATGCTTCCAGAATATCCTGATTATGCGGCTTGGGGTCCTGGTAAATCGGCACCAGAGAGCGATCAATCTTCCGCTGGGTGGCCTGCACATCCACGAC
>DATNQC010000274.1:0-2111 GCA_036702885.1 Oculatellaceae cyanobacterium
GGTTTACGATCCGCAAAGCGCCTCCGCCAAGCAGTCCTTGGCCAATGTCTATTTAGGTCTTGCCAGGAACAACCCGGATCAACGAAGCCAGTGGCTTTCAAAAGCGCTGGAAACAGACAACTCCCCACGTATCCAGCAAGCCGCAGCCCAATTGGAGCAACTTTCCAACAACGCGGCTTCCAGCTTCGGAAATGTCGCCCCCGCCAATACGGGGAAAGCTCCCGCAGAGCTTTCCAAGCTTTCTCTTGCAGACATGATTCGGGACGTAGAGGCGCAGCTTCAGATTGAGCCGCCAGCCAAAGCAACCCTAGTACAGCGACTGGAAACCGTTGAGCGCCATGTATACGGCAAAACACAAGGCGGTGCTTTGGCCGATCGGGCCAAAAATGTTTATGTATCCCTCATGGGAAGTTACAACGGGGGGCCAGGCAACCCGAATCTCGTGCAGGCGCCTGTCCGAAATACCGATGATCATTATTTAGCTGACATTTTCAAGGTCACCGATGGCAAAGTGGTCCGCTGGGGTCGTTTTCCCATTCGGGTTTACTTTGAAGAGCCTCTCAGTAAGGATCACAGCAAGAACGAGCAGGCGTCAGAGTTAAACACACTATACAAGCAGGAATACAAACAGGCCGCCCTGGACGGTTTTAACCTGTGGAAGGAAAAAACCGACGGCTTTGTGAATTTTGTCGAAGTGAAAAACAAGCTGGCCGCCGACGTGGTGGTGGATTGGACGCTTGATTACACGGATCGCTTTGCAGATCCGGAGCATGCCCCTACGGTGTATCAAACCTATGTGCCGCCTAAGCGCACCAAATTGATGACCGTCGTCCAGGCCGCCTCCATGCTGACACCCGGTTACTTTGGCTTGGCTCCTCAAGCCGTAGGCGCTGCCATGCAATACCAGCAGCAGAAGAAGCTCCAGGTTCTGCGGGATGAGTCGATGATTCATCTTGGGTTGTCTCCCACCAAGGGCCTACCCCCGGACGCTGCTAAAAGACTCATCCGAAATATGGCCGCCAAGGAATTTGGGCATGTCCTGGGCCTCAAGGGCAGCAGCGATCGTCCCGGAGATTTGTTATACCCGGAGCTACGCTCTGATATCGAGCAAAT
Source organism: Oculatellaceae cyanobacterium (assembly GCA_036702885.1). Classification (GTDB taxonomy): domain Bacteria; phylum Cyanobacteriota; class Vampirovibrionia; order Vampirovibrionales; family Vampirovibrionaceae; genus DATNQC01. Next base: position 1,114 of record DATNQC010000274.1, read on the forward strand.
ACCCAGCCCACGAGACCTTACAACATTACGAGAAATTTATAACCGGCCACCCAACATTATTTTGAATGTCAACTAACGCAAAAGCCGCCCAAAAGCGAGCGGCTTGCCAAAAACATCAAATCAAAACCTTACAGTTCATATGAGATGGGTTCTTTTTCGTCCATCGTTCAGTCTCCTCACTAAAACCGCTGGATGAAATTTGGCACTAAGCCGATACGATTACACGCCACCGCCAGTCCCATCGATGCCGCTAAAACGCAACAGGCCTCAAAACACCATAGTGTGTTTAAGATACTATCATTGATTTTTAATTTAGAAAAGCCTTTGCTTCACAAATTCACCAGCCCCACAGGGCAATCAGCATCCTTTCTAGCGCTGAGTCTCCACAATAGGGCTCGATTTCATCGCTTCAAATTGCCGATGAACCTCATTGGCACGAGCAAACCGGGACGCAAAACCGGCAATCGCTTCGTCGGTGTCGTCTAAAGACGGCAATACTTCATCAATTAGGGAGCGCAACTCTTCAAGCGCGGCCTTCAGGTTCCCGGCGTTATGCTTGAACACGTCCCCCCACATGGAAAACGGGCTGGCCGCAAGCCGAAGCTGTCCATCCAGACCGCCACCGTAGTAAGTCAACAGGCGACCAGGCTCATGTCGCGCCAATAAATTGGCAAGTAAAACCGAATAAAGCTGCGGTAAATGACTGACAAACGCCATGTATTCATCATGACGTTCCGCGTCAATCAAACGTGGAATAGCGCCAAACCGCCGCACCAGCGATTGCAAATCCGCCAATCGCTCTGACGGCGTGTCTTGGTGCGGACACAACAGGTACGACTTATTGGCAAACAGCAATGGCGTTGCATGCCGAATACCGGAAAACTCCTTACCCGCCATTGGATGCCCGGCGATAAATTGTTGGGGCAGTACATCCCTGCCCAGCGCGGTGATTTCTCGCTTACAACTCCCAATATCCGTCACCAGAATATTTTTGCCGG
>DATNQC010000280.1:0-2951 GCA_036702885.1 Oculatellaceae cyanobacterium
CCAATGCTCACGTTCGGACCAATGAAAGCGTTTTCAATAACGCAATTCTTACCAATAATGGCCGGGCCAACCAGGCGGGAATTGCGGATTACCGCGCCTTTGCCCACGTGCACGTTGCCAATCAGCGTGGAAGCCTTATCCACCGTGCCTTCGGTGCCGTAACGGGTGTATTCATTCAACACCACAATATTGGCGGCCAGCAGATCGTCCTTTTTCCCTGTATCCAACCACCAGCCGTTATGCACTTTGGAGTGAACCACCGCCTGATCATCAATGAGCCGCTGGATGGCGTCGGTGATCTCCAATTCACCACGCGCACTGGGCTGAATACGTTCAATCGCGTCAAAAATTCGGGATGTAAACAAGTACACACCCACCAGCGCCAAATTGGATTTCGGCTCCTTGGGTTTTTCCACCAAGCGCAACACCTGACCGTTTGCACCCAATTCCGCCACACCAAAGGACGAGGGATTCGGAACTTCCTTGAGCAGAATGGAGGCATCAAAACCCTGCGTGCGGAATTCTGCAATGTGGCCGCTTAAGTCCGCGTTAATCAGGTTGTCGCCCAGGTACATAATGAATTCATCCTCACCCAGATAAGGTTGGGCAATTTTGACAGCGTGGGCCAGTCCTGCCGGTTCAGACTGTAGAATGAACGTCACCTGGGCATCTGCCGGAAGCCACTGGTTGACGGATTTTTGGATGTCTTCGCCGGTTTCCGGGCTGATAATGATGCCGAAGTCCCGAATGTCGGCCTGATACAGGCTATTCAGCGCGTAGTGCAGAATGGGCTTGTTTGCAACCGGGACCAGTTGCTTTGCCATTGCGTAAGTCAGGGGACGGAGCCGGGTGCCCTTTCCACCAGCAAGTACCAGAGCCTTCATCAAAGTTGTTCCAGGTTATGGGGACAGGGGCCGCTGACGCCGCGGCAAAAATCTTGGACCGCAAGCCATTGGATTTTGGCGGAAATCCGGGCATCCCACCCTTTATCGCCAGAGGCCGCCCATGATTTTACGACAGACCGAAACAGCCGGAAAGCCGTATAAAGCGTAATGGTGATTTTCTGTATGGGGTTGGCGTACATGGCAAACAGCCGTAGTCGGTTGCGGTGATAGAAGTACTGGGTCATCCGGCTCTTGCGGCCCGTGGTGGCGCCTTCCTTGTGAAACACCCTGGAGTTCATGGCCAACGTCAAGGGGATGCCATGACGGCGGCATCGCAAGGAGTATTCACCGTCTTCAAAGTAGAGAAAGAACGATTCATCCAGTTTGCCGACTTTTTGGATGACTTGCAATGGAAGCAGCATGCTGGCTCCTGTCAGGGTTTCCACCAGCATGCCATCCCGAATGGCTGCTTCCGGGTAGCCCTTGGCGCTGCCTGTCCACCAGCGAAGCCGGGTGCCTACCTGCTGATAGCTGCCGTCCGGATATAGCAGCAGGGAGCCTGCAATGCCGCCTGTCCGTTTGGATTCGGCCACAAGGGCGGATAATGCGCCAGACTCAACGGTCGTGTCGTTGTTCAACAGCCACACGGCTGCAGTGTCATTCGGCGCGTTGGCCAATGCGTAATCAAGCCCAAGGTTGTTTCCGGCGCTGTAGCCACGATTATCCGGCGAGCAGATCAGGTGGAATTCTCCCGGATTCTGCTCCAGACGCGCTTTCAGGCGTGCAACGGAATCATCGGGGGAAGCGTTGTCAATAACGATAATTTCAAAGTCGGGATAATCCAGCGTGCGGAGGGAATCCAGACAGGAGAAGGTGTCATCGGTTCCACGATAATTCAGTAAAAGAATAAAAACTTTGGGCGTCATGGGGTGTATCAAATTACGCTTGAAAGGCCGTTGATGCCGTGATTGGTCGCACACATTCCCTTTCGTTGAGAATACCTTTTGAGGCGCACTTACTGAATGGCCTTGTTCAGGTCGGCTAGAATTTGCTGGAGATCAATCTGGTGTACGCGGCTGGTGGCAAACAGGTTTTCATGTTCCAATGCCTTGTAGCCATCTACGTTCAGCCCGTATTGCTTGAACACGGCGCGGGTGGCCGGGAATTTTTCCACGATTTCTGGAATGCTCATTTCCTCGGTGATATTGGGAGACATTAAACCAACTCCTCGCATCGATTGACAGTTTCTTCCGTGATTTTTGCAGGCGTGCTTCCGCTAAAGCAGGCTCGAATCGCATCGCTGATGCTTTCAACCGGAATGGCTTGTAGCGCCCCCTCCAGTAGTGCCGGACACTCCGCGCCCGGAATTAGCATGCGCCGGAACCCGATGCGGGAAGCCTCCTGCAGGCGATTCATCATTTGTCGCACCTGTCGGATTTCGCCGGTAAGGCCGATTTCGCCGGTGACGATGGTGCCGCTGCGAATGTCCAGATTGCGGTGACTGCCGATAATCGCCATCGCAATCGCCAGATCCGCGGCGGGTTCATCAATTCGCAAGCCGCCCACGACATTGACGTAAATATCCTGCCTGGAAAAATCCAGCCCCAGGCGGCGCTCCAGTACGGCAATGATCTGGTGCAGCCGGTTTTGCTCCACCCCGTTGGCGATCCGGCGCGGAGTGGAATAAGCGGAATGTCCAACGAGCGCCTGAATTTCAACCAGAATGGCGCGGGAGCCTTCCATTGCTGCGGTGATCACACTCCCCGGACGGTTTCCATATCCGCCTTGAGACATGAACAATTCGCTGGGATTTGCAATTTCTCGCAGACCGCTTTCAATCATTTCAAACACACCGATTTCCTGCGTGCTACCAAAGCGGTTTTTCACCGTCCGTAAAATCCGCACGTTCTGGTATTTGTCGCCCTCAAAGTACAACACGGCGTCCACGGTGTGTTCCAGCAATTTGGGGCCGGAAACCAGACCATCCTTGGTGACATGACCAATCAAAAACAGCGGGATATTCAGCGTTTTGGCCGCTTCCATCAGGATGGCCGCGCATTCCTTGAT
>DATNQC010000290.1:0-11772 GCA_036702885.1 Oculatellaceae cyanobacterium
GGCATAAAAAATGTAACTTGCAACCAGTAGCAAGGGTTTTCGAAAACGGGACGGTAGCGCGTGAAATAACAGAATAGTTATCAGTAGAAAAATAATGAACTCGCTGGAGATAAAATTCATTGCGCGCCTCCCTGCGGTGTCGGCAGCGAAAGCCATTGCTTGAATCCGGGTATTTGGAGCAGTGTGTCTGCCAGTAAACGGGTGGCTTCCACCGCGCCGACGGCATTTAGGTGATCGGGATCATGGTATGCAATGCTGTGAGTGATGGCGTGGTGCAGGTTAATAAACGGGAAGCCCTGTTGTTGACCCAGCGTGGTGAAGTGTTTCGCCAGGGCTTGAGGCGATAGGTGGTAACGGACGTAATAAGCATTGGTAATGGGGTGCTCTGGAAGCCAGAGTAGAACAAGCTGAATTCCCTGCTTGTGGCAAAAGCGCTGAAACTCCAGAAACGGTCCGGCTTCCCAGACGTATTGTCCCAGATCTCCTTTGGCCTTGTTGAAATACAGCGCTTGACTGAATTTTTTATGGAATTCTGGCTGGGTGTAACTTTGATAGCCCGGCGCCCATCCGAAGGGGGAGGTTTCCACCCGGACATAATCTTGCCGTTCTAACCAAAAAGCGGATTCTGGCTTCAGGAGGATGTCAGGCAATGCGCGTAAGCGCTCGTTCAAAAAAGAACGATAACGCACCAGGAACAGGTGTTTCTCAAAAAAGCAGCTCCAGGGTTTTGGTTGCGCCATGCCAAGCTCACAGCGCCCCAAGTAGGTTTTGCCGAGTAAGTCTTCATTAATCTTTGCCTGGTAGTTTTTGTTGAACACCCGGGGATGAACCACGTACAGCAGCACACTCGGCTTGTTGCCAGTCAGGATCGCTTTTTCCAGCAACGCTCGGTTAATGGCAATGGTATTGCCGGGAACGCCTAGATTTAACACCTGGGACTGAATGCCGCGCTCTCTTAATAGGGTGGCGAGGTATTCCGAAAATAACCCGAAATCGGCCAGGGAATCTCCCATGATTAAGATCAGCGGTGCTTTTCCCAGAGGGACTTGAGCCAGTTGGTATTTTCGATCCAGTTCCAGCGAGTAGCTGGCAGCAGGCTTGGCGGCGGCGATCAACAGTCGGGAAGTCGCTTCTGCTACAAATAGCCCCAAGAGGCAAAACAGCAGGGCGCTGAGACATTTGGTGATTAGCCATCGGAACGAGGTTTTTGCCTCAGGGACTGAAGACTCTTGGAAGATGGCTACAGGAACTTCCGGTTTGGTAATTACCGAACTTTGCGGCATACGACTGTCCCTGCCCTCAGGTTTAACTTTTGAGGGAGATCGTTACAATGCAGAATGGGTTCCAGACCATAGGACGGTAGATCCTGAATAGCGCCTTGGAAGTAGTTGTATTTCTCAATGTAAATTTGGGAGGGGCCACTGCTATTGAAATTCCGGAAGGGTTCCGTCATCACGGCCCAACGTTTGGCGATCCGGCTGATTTCCGATAATGCCTGATGGCGAAATGCTTCCATTTGTTCCAGTGCCACGCAGGTTAAAACCAGGTCGAAGCCATTGTCTTTTTCCGTCAGCTTGGTGGCATTTCCCTGCTTGAACGTAATGTTTTTAAATGCGATCCGATCCGTAATCCATTCGGGAAACTGGCAGACCATATATTCTGGGAGTCGAACATGCTGCGCCTGAAACGTTCGGGCGGTTTGCACGCCTTGCGGAGTTAACTCGATGCCCGTAAATTGGATGTTCGGAAACATGGAGGCGAGAAAAATCAGGTTAAGCCCGTCCCCGCAGCCAATTTCAACGATATTTCTGGGTTGCAACGCCTCGATGATTTGTTTGCTGATCAGGATTCGTGTTAACACGCCGGCAGCGTTTGTCATCATCAAGAGGCGCTGTCCCCACAGATAAGGAGTCGGAGCCAAATCGGGCGAGAAAAAGGCTTCGCGGAGGCGTAGGTTTTCCTTCCATTGCTGATTCCAGATTTTGTAAACGGCGCTTCGGGTTTTGAATAGCTGCGCCAATAAGCGCTCCTTCCAGCTATCGGGTTTGGATGGCTCAATATTTTTGATTTTCTGCCAGTTCTTTTCCAGGATGGCCTCGTATTCGGTACTACCAAGTTCCACTTCCCGGTGCAGAAAACGTTGCACAACAGCTTCAAATGGTGCGCGTGGAAGCGGAATCTCCTCCGTTCCCGTGGCGACCAACTGATTCTCCGTACAATATTCAATGGCGGATGGCATGGTGTTTCCCCTTTTAAGCCCGACTAAACTGGAACAAGTGATGGTGGATGGGTATCCTGCGCTGCCTGTTTGCGAACGGATACAGACGGTTTTTCAAGTTCTTGAAAGCGTTCTTTGATGAGCGCATCGGCTAATTCCGAAATTCCCGGTGTTTCTGCTGGCCAGAGGTAAGGCGCGGTTTCCTCGTCGGTTAGCAAGCGATCCGAATGGGCGTTGAGAATGGCGGCCAGTAGGGTCGGTAGCTGTTCGGGGTTGCTGGGTGCATACACGGCAGAACGCCGATGGGCATCCGGCAGTTGGCTGTCTGCTTTAAGATGTAGATACCGTCCACCGCAACCCAACAATAAAACGGGCTTTCTTGCTAAAAGCGCTTCCTCAATCGTTGCGCTATGGAATGCTGTTACGAGATGCGTGCGCTCCAGATCTTCATTAAACGTTTCTGCCTGGCTAATCTCCCAGGGCACGTCCATCGGTAATAACTTGCGGAGCGTTGCCTCATCAAATTCGGGGCGATATCGGGGCTTGATGCGGATAATCACCCGAACATCCGAAATGCCTCTTGCTGCTTCCAGCAATTCAATCAGGTTTTGCACGAAGTCGTTGCCGGTTTCATACACCCAAGGTTGATAGGCCGACCAGTAAAAGTAATTGCTGGCATGAAGAATAATTTTTTCGTGGGTGGGCGGTAATTTGGCAGTCGCGGGCGTATGTCCCCACACCACTGGCTGAACCCTGACTCGTGTCAGCTTGGGCTGGAATTGCTGGGCAGCGGCTTCTGCTGCGACGGATTGCACATAGGTGATATCCGCAAGCGGGCTGGCTCCCAGCGCTTTGGTTCGGCGCTGTTTGGCGGCGACGCTGGCGGCTGTGTACCCAGGTGTCATGGTCGTGTGGCAAAAGAGCAGGGCGGGGATTTTGGACTCTTTGGCTGCCAGCGCCAACGTGGCGTTAAAGCGATCTGCGATATCCCAGTTGAGGACGGCGCGCGCTTTGGTAAGCCTTAAATACCACTTGTAGAGCGGTAAAATGCTTTCCACCCACTCCACATTGTTGATGATGGCAGGCGCCATGCAAAGCGCTCCCGTGCGTGCGATTGGATCCGGAATGGCTTCTAGCAGCGCTTTTGTGTAAGCCGCTTGTCTGGGGCGTCGTGCAGGTGGAATGGTTAATGCGAGAGGACGCGCGCTGAGAGGTTGCCCTTTTCTCAGAAGACGATACTGTGATTTGACATGGTTCAACGCCCCCGGTGTACATGCCAGCGGATTAAACAGAATTAAGGGCAAATTCGGGTCTTTGCTTTCCAGTGCTTCAGCCAGCTTAGCAAAACCTCGCGCCAAGGAATTGAAAAACAGTGGGCGGGTCCGGGAAAGTTTGAGAGCAAGCCGAGTGTTGTAATAAAACAATTTCAGCCAATCTTTCCAGGAGGTTGTGCCGATTTGCTCAAAGACCGGGTCCTGGTTGTAAAAATCCAGAAACTGCTGGGTCAGGATTTGATGGACTTCTTCACGCGAATCGCTCCGTAACCAGCCGTTTGGTTGGGGTAAAGCCCAGGCCTGGGTGGTGGATAGAATGCCCCATATGCGGGAAGAAACGCCGCAGGCATGCAATGCGTAATCGACCACTGCCTGTGCGGATGCTGCACTCAGCCGCTTATCTCGGATGAGGGCTTGTTCTAGGAATTCTTCTAGCCGGTTGCACCGGACCACATCACGAAGTTGACCAAAATTGGTATGGATGCGCGATGGATCCAGGACAGGTCGCGTTTCCTGAAGGAGCACCGCTTGCGCAGAAGGAGTTAGAGGGAGGATTTGCCCAATGCCTTCCGGATTCTCTGCATAAAACCGGTTAACATCTTCGGTATCATACAAAATAGCGGTATAGCGACTCATCACGGATTGTCAGGCAATGACTAGCGGCGGCGCTTCGACAGTGCGGCTCTGGCAGTGCAACATACGGTCCCGCTCTGCAAACCATTCTTCGGAATACTCGCAATTTTCGTATTCCTTGAAATACGGCCCACCGATGGTGTAATGGACAATGCCAGCATCCGGGCGAGGCTCGTTATAACCGACCAGATGATTCCAGCGGGATGGAAGCGCACCGATTAAGCTATCGTTTTCCAGCCATTTAAATTGGTGAAGCTCCAGACCGGTTGCGGTATTTACATAGTCTGGCGTTAGCGCCCGGCATTTTTCATTGTTAAAGAGCATTATGCTGGACCAGTTTTTCTTTTGATATTTGGTTTGTGTGTGGCCCAGAAATTTAACCGTTTCCACCGGCTGGTGATCATGCTGCACCACCTGCACCGCGTACTTGGGATCCCGTAACGCCCACAATGCGCTTAAATCATCCAGTACCAGCATGTCGCAGTCCATAAATATGGCCCAGCCTTGGTAATCGCATAAATAAGGCGTTAAAAAACGGGAAAAGGAAAAATCCGTTGACTGTAAGGGATCGCGAGAACGTGTGTAAATGCCTTGCAATTGGGATAGGCGGATCGGTGTAATACTGACCGGTTGAGAGCAGCGCTCATGAATGCTGTGCTGCAACACGTTAAATGCAACCGTCTCCGCGGTGTCATAACCGATAAAAACTCGAATCATTGAAAAACCCTTGTTAAATTGAAATACAAAGGCGGTTATTTATATTTCAAAATGCTGTCATCTCTCTCGTTGTCCCGCAGGGGAACTGTTCATCTATACGTCATTTATCTGAACAAAGTCAAGTGACGACTCCCAAGTGATGATTCATTGAATGCAAATTTTATCTTGTCGCAAAGATGTGTTTGAGATACTCATATCAATCAAGAGATGACAATTATTTTTTGAGAGAAAGTGCTTGATGCTTCGGCGATGAATTGTGCCGGTTGGCAATGCGCTTTGGGTTAAGCTGTGAACTTCTCGGAAAAGTAGGTGTGCATTGTTTAACGGAAAGACGATTTTAATTACCGGGGGGACGGGTTCCTTCGGCAAGGAGGCTGTAAAGGCTTTATTGTCCTTGTATCAGCCCAGAAAAATTATTGTATTTTCCCGGGATGAGCTGAAGCAGTTTGAAATGCAGCAGCAGTATAACTCTCCGATCATGCGGTATTTTATCGGGGATGTCCGGGATCAGGTCCGATTAACGGAAGCGATGCGGGGCGTGGATTATGTTATCCATGCCGCGGCGCTCAAGCAGGTTCCCGCTGCCGAGTACAACCCGCTGGAATGCATTAAAACCAACGTTAACGGTGCGGAAAATGTTATTAAAGCAGCTTTGTCCTGCAATGTGGAAAAAGTGGTCGCCTTATCCACTGATAAAGCCGCAAATCCTATCAATTTGTATGGCGCTTCCAAATTGATGTCCGATAAATTGTTTACGGCGGCCAATTATTGGGCTGGCGGGTGCAGAACCAAATTCAGCGTGGTTCGCTATGGAAACGTGGTGGGGTCACGGGGGTCTGTGTTGCCATTCTTTAAAAAACTGCTTGCTCAAGGGGCCAAAGAGCTGCCCGTTACGGATGTGCGCATGACCCGCTTTTGGATCACCTTGCCGGAAGGTGTGGCGTTTGTGCTGAAGGCGTTTGAAAGAACGCAGGGCGGGGAAATTTTTGTGCCAAAAATCCCCTCCATCCGCATTGTGGATTTGGTGAAATCGTTAGACCCCGATATCCCGATCAAGATTGTCGGGATTCGTCCAGGCGAAAAAATTCACGAGATTCTGTGTCCGATGGATAGTGCTTATTTGACCTTGGAATTTCCGGAACATTACGTTATTAAGCCAACGGTTGTCTACACAACAGACGTGAATTATGCCGAATCTCCACTGGGGGAAATCGGGTACCCGGTTGCTCCGGATTTTGAGTACAACTCCGCCACCAATCCCGACTTTTTAACAGTCGAACAGCTGGAGATACTGAACCGCTCATGTACAGTCTCCCTTACGGTAGACAAAGTATTAGTCTAGACGATGTTCAGCAGGTTGTTGCCGCGCTGACATCAGACTGGGTTACGCAAGGTCCTGCCATTGCGGCCTTTGAAGAAGCCGTGGCCGCCTATTGCGACGCCAAGTATGCGGTGGCTGTGAATAGCGCTACTTCTGCCTTGCACCTGGCTTGTCTGGCTTTGGGGCTTCAAAAAGGCGACTGGCTTTGGACAGTGCCGAATACGTTTGTCGCGTCTGCCAATTGTGCGTTGTATTGCGGTGCCAACGTTGATTTTGTAGATATTGATCCAGAAACCTTCAATTTAAGCATTCCTGCGTTGGAAGCCAAGTTGGAACAGGCCAAAGCGAAAAACTGTTTGCCCAAGGTGCTGGTGCCTGTCCATTTTGCCGGACAATCCTGCGATATGGCAAGAATTGCAGAATTGTCCAAACGTTATGGATTTAAAGTCATTGAAGATGCCGCCCATGCCATTGGTGGACAATACTGGGGACGTCCTGTTGGATGCTGTGAATATTCCGAGATGACGGTGTTTAGCTTTCACCCGGTTAAAATTATCACGACTGGCGAAGGGGGCATGATTTTAACCAATAATCCGGACTTGTACCGGATGCTTTGCCAGCTCCGCAGTCATGGCATTACCCGGGATGCGCAACGGATGACGGAAACGCCCCATGGACCTTGGTACTACCAGCAAGTTTCACTGGGCTTCAATTACCGGATGACGGATCTCCAGGCGGCATTGGGTTGCAGTCAGTTGAAACGATTGGATGCGTTTGTGGAAAGACGCCGCCAATTGGCGCAGCGCTATGATGCAGCCTTGGCAGGCTTGCCATTGAAAATACAGTGCCAGCCGGATGATGTGCTGTCTGCCTGGCATTTGTATGTGATCCGATTGGATGCCGTGATTGATCGAAAACGGGTGTTTGAGACGCTTCGGGCGGCAGGTATTGGGGTGCAGGTGCATTATATTCCGGTGCATACCCAACCGTATTATCAACAGCTTGGTTTTTCCTGGGGCGATTTTCCGGAGGCTGAAGCCTATTATGCTTCGGCGCTTTCGTTGCCGTTGTATTATGACCTGACGGATGAACAGCAGGCATACGTGATTGACGTCTTGTCTAAAGCGTTGGCTGGTTCGACATGTCGGGCTGAACGACCCACGGAAGGTGCCTTGTTATGAGAGTGGCGTTTCGTGTGGATGCCTCCATGTGGATGGGCCAAGGGCATGTGATGCGTTGTGCAGCGCTTGCTTGGGCGTTGCAGCTGGCAGGTGCTTCGGTGCAGTTTTTTTGTCGAGAGATGCCGAACACGCTTCGGGATTGGTTACTTGCCAAGGGAATTCCAGTTCAGCGATTGCAGTCAGCGTCTGATTTAGAGGCATTGCCGGAGTGGCAGGAAGCGTTGTTTGCATTCGCGCCGGACTGGCTGGTGGTGGATCACTACGAATTGGATGCCCGTTTTGAGCGCGCATCGTCTCTGCCGCAAATGAAGATGCTGGTGCTGGATGATCTGGCCAATCGGCCGCACGTTTGTGATCTGCTGCTGGATCAAAACTGGCATGAGGATGCCGAGCAGCGTTATGCAATGCTGTTGCCAGTTCACTGTCGTCAGTTGTTGGGGCCACGTTACGCATTGCTTCGGCAGGAATTTGCGGATGCGCGCCAAAACCTGCAACGGCAGACTGGAAACATTCGCACGCTGATGATTTCCTTTGGCGGAAGCGATCCAGGCAATGAAACCAGTAAAGTTTTGCGTGTGCTGCAACGATTTTTAGCTGTCCGAAAAGAAGCGTCAGTGCAAACGGAAGTGATTGTTGGCGGGTTGAACCCGAACCCGCTGGTGGTTGAGGCGTTGGCTGCCGAAATTCCCGGATGCCGATGCGAAGTGCATGTGGATGATATGGCAATGCGAATGAGTCAGGCGGATTTGTTGATTGGCGCAGGAGGCACGACAACTTGGGAGCGTTGCTGTCTGGGGCTGCCGTCCATTCTAATTGCTACTGCCGATAATCAGGAAGCCTTGAGTGAGGCCGTGCATCAACAAGGGGCGGCATTGTATCTGGGGCGTTCGGAAAACGTGACGGAAGAGATACTGTTGAAGGCGCTGTCCGATCTTTGGGACAATCCTGGGCTCCGGGCATCCATGAGCCAAAATGCTATGACGCTGGTGGATGGACTAGGCTGCCAGCGGGTTGTTGAGGCAATGTATGAATTCACTAGGGAACGCGCTCCCGGGTATTCGGATTATCAAGTGGTGACGACATGATGAACCCAATACAAATTGCGGACCGTTTGATCGGCAAGGAATATCCGCCGTTTATTATTGCGGAAGCAGGCATTAACCATAACGGCGAATTGGAAAAAGCTTTTGAAATGATCTGCGTGGCAAAAGCCTGCGGAGCGGATGCGATTAAGTTTCAAACCTTTACGGCCGAGGAATTTATTGCCGATCCGGAACTCACTTATACCTATATGTCCCAGGGGAAGCCGGTCACGGAATCCATGTTGCGGATGTTTCAGCGCTATGAGTTCAGTGCGGAAGCGTGGCGGAAAATCCGGCGCTATTGCGATGAAACAGGTATTCTGTTTCTATCCACGCCGCAAAATTATTCCAATTTAGAACTGCTGCTTGAAATCGGCATTCCTGCCATCAAGGTCGGCTCGGATGACTTTTCCAACTTGCCGCTGCTGGAAGTATACGCCCGGGTTGGACTGCCCATGTTGCTTTCCTGTGGGATGGCGGATCTGGCGGAAGTATACCAGGCGTTGAATGCATCCGGTGCGCTGGAAGGGCATCCCACGGTGTTGTTACTGTGCACGTCTCAGTATCCCACACCGCCGGAAGATGTGAATTTACGCAAATTGAAAACATTGGCAGCATGCTTTCCCGACTTGCCGCTTGGCTTTTCTGATCACACCCAGGGGGTGTTGGCATCCGCCTTGGCGTTGGCGATGGGTGCCCGGGTGTTTGAAAAGCATTTTACGCTGGACCGGAATTTGCCAGGGCCGGATCATTGGTTTTCCTCCGATCCTGCGGAACTGGCCGAGTGGGTGCAGACGATTCGGACTGCGGATCAGATGATGGGCAACGCATTGATTCGCCCTACCCGCAAGGAACTTGAAATGCGTGTGTTGGCGCGTCGCAGTGTTGTTGCCTTAACGGATCTGGCAGAGGGTGACATCCTGACAGCAGAAAATATCGGGCTGCGTCGTCCGGGTGATGGCTTAAGTCCCCAACTCTATACACAACTATTGGGCTTAAAAGCGACTCGCCCGATTGCCAGAGGTGAAAAACTGCTGCTGGGGGATTTTAGCGAATGAATCTGGAGGAATTTGGAAAGTTATTTGCTGAATACACGCACTTTCGGCAAAATCCGCTGCATCCGCTGGTGTGGATTAACGGAGAGCCGGAAATCGGGGAAAACGTGTATATCGGCGGCCTTTCGGAAGTAAATGCAAAGGGCGCGCGTGTTGTGATTGGAGACCACTGCGATATTGCCTCTTTTGTTTCAATTAATTGCGCGGATTCCCACAAGCTCTGCATTGGCTTGTCCGATCAGGTGAAACGACGGGATATCATCATTGAGCACCATGTGTTTATTGGCTCTCATTGCGTGGTGAAGGGCGGCGCGCATATTGGACATCATTCCGTGGTGGCGGCGGGAACCATTGTGGAAGGCGTCAAGATTCCGCCGTATTCACTGGTGATTGGGAACCCCATGCAGGTGAAAGCGGGGTATTACAAAGCAAAACTCAAAGAAACGCGTGAAAAGGCGCTTGCAAACCGATGAGTCGATTGGCTGCTCAAGTCGTCATCCCCCACAATCGTCCTACTTTGGATGTGGAGGAGGAGCAGGCAGCGCTGCGTGTGCTTCGTTCCGCCTGGCTGGCCCAGGGTCGGGAAGTGGCGGCTTTTGAGGATGAATTTTGCGCCTATTTGGGCTTGCCGCCGGGGCATGCCGTGGCGGTTTCCAGCGGTTCGGCAGCGTTGTTTCTGGCGTTACATGTCTTGGACGCCAAAGGGAAAACGGTTGCGTTCCCAGCTTATGCCTGTTCCAGCCTGCGGCATGCGGTGGCGCTGGCTGGTGCACAGGAATGCCTTCTGGATATTGCGGATGAAGGCTCCAATGTGGATGTTAACGCGCTGAAGCAACAACGCCAGGCCATGGCGATTGTTCCCCACTTATATGGCTTACCGGTGGATTTATCCGACCTGCCTGACAGCATTCAGGTTATTGAGGATTGCGCGCAGGCCCTTGGCGCGAGGGTAATGGAACAATCAGTCGGCCTGCAGGGGAAGGTGGGCGTATTTTCGTTTTATGCCACCAAGCTCATGACCAGTGGCGGGCAAGGCGGCATGGTGGTTTCAACGGATCGCGCCTTGGTGGATGCCGTGCGGGACTATATTCATTTTGATCAGCGGCAGGATGACCGGCGGCGGTTTAATTTCCAGATGACGGATTTGCAGGCTGCTATTGGCCGGGTGCAGTTAAAAAAACTCCCGATGTTTTTGCAGCGACGGGAGGAAATTTTTCAGCAATATCAATCGGTGGGTTTACCAATGTTGGACGTTACGGACTTGCGATTGGAGCCGGTTCGTTTTCGGGGTGTTTTAAAAACAACGTCTCCAACGTCGTTATTGGCGGCGCTTGTCGAGCAGGGCATTCGTGCGATTGTGCCGTTGGAGGAATGGGAAATTTTGGGAAATCCTCAGAATTTTCCCAACGCGCAGCGTTTGGCACGAAGCACTGTGTCTTTGCCGTTATACCCGACGCTGTCCAAACAAGAGGTGGCGCATATCGTTTCCACCTTGATGCAATGGCAACAGGAGCAAGGCTCATGATTGTCTCCGTGCATCAACCCGCCTATTTGCCCTGGTTGGGCTATTTCGACAAGATTATCCGCAGCGATGTCTTTGTCTATTTGGACACGGTGCAGTTTGAAAAAAACAGCTTCATCAACCGCAATCGAATCAAAACGGTGCAAGGGGTGGCTTGGCTGACGGTGCCTGTTAAGATTAAAGGGCATTTTGATAAAACACTGCAAGAAATTGAAATCGACAATACGCAGGATTGGAAGAAAAAACATCTGCGGTCTATTTATTTCAATTATAAAAAGGCCCCACGCTTTGAGGTTTGCTATCCCAAGCTTGAAGCGCTGTATGCCAAAGACTATTTGTTGTTGAGCGAACTTTGCTGGGAGCATTTACGGTTTTGGCTGCGGGAACTGAAAATTAATACCACGCTGGTGCGCGCAAGCGAGTTGCCGGTATCGGGTAAGGGTTCGGATCTGATTTTGTCCCTATGTCAGCACTTGGGAGCCAAAACCTATATTTCCGGCTGTTTGGGCAGGAATTATTTACAACAGAAAGATTTTCACGATGCCGGGATTGCGGTGGAATATCAGGATTACCGCTGCTTTCCCTATCCCCAGCTTTGGGGTGGGTTTTTATCCCATTTATGTATTGTCGATTTCTGGATGAATAGCGATGAGTATTGGAGAATTGCAAACCAGTCCAACGAGAGGCTTTTCTCAGGAGTGGGAGCAGCGCTATCGGGATAACACGCACCTGGGAGTTTGGCCCTGGTCGGATTTGGTCAGCTATGTCA
>DATNQC010000401.1:0-3718 GCA_036702885.1 Oculatellaceae cyanobacterium
GGCCGGCTATGTGACGAGTATCGTATACATTGGTCCGCAAAAGATTGAAGGCGGACACGTCACCCTCACCGCCTCCGAAGGTCTTGTGGCCCGCGCCGTGTTCGAAAACGGCAAATATTTCAAAGGCCGTGCGGTTATGCCCAGAATGGACATGACCGACGGAAAAACCTTCCAGGTGAATGATCTGAAACGCTCCTTAAGGCGGATTAATGAAAACCCGGATTTAAAGGTTCGCGCAACTTTAAGCCCCGGCGAATTGCCAGAACAGACTGTTGTGGAACTGGAAGCCGCCGAAGAGCATTTCCCATTCCACGTGACGCCTTTCTGGGATAACCTGGGCCGGAACGCTATTGGCAATATGCGTTTCGGGTTAACGACCTCCCACAATAATGTTCTGGGTTTTGGCGATCAGGCATTCAACTCGCTGGTTTGGACCCGTCACTCCTTCGGGACGGTTTCCCATTACAGCCTGCCCATTGGCAAGCATGGCACCCGCCTGAACTTCGACCATTCCTATAGTACGCTGACGGTCAACCCGGATCTTTTCGACAATAACGACAGGGGCCGGTTCACTGGACGCGCCAAAATCTACTCGCCGTCCATTTCCCAGGAGCTGGTGAACACAGAGCGGACCAAGTTGTCCGTCGATCTAGCCTTCGACTTCATGAACATCGTTACCTCACGGCTGGATCATCCGCACGACAAAAATCCATTCACTCTGACCAACGATCGCTTGCGCGTGTTGCGTCCCGGAATCAACCTGGACGTGTTCGACCGCTGGGGTCGCACGATGATGCGTCATGAGTTCGGTATTGGCCTGGATTTGTTCGATGCCACGCTGAACTCTGGTAGAAGCAACGTCAACCGGCATCATGTCGGCTCCAGCCGGAATGGTGCAGGCAGCCAGTTCTTCCGCTATACCGGCAACATCACCCGCCTGCAACAAATGCCTTGGGGTACGTTTGCCATCCTGCGTGCATCAACTCAATTGTCCCCCAGCATGCTGGTTTCCGCGCAACAGTTCCAGATGGGCGGCACCTATACCGTTCGCGGTTATCGGGAAGGCACTTACATTGGGGATTCCGCCTATCTTTTCAGCGGAGAATGGCGTGTACCCTTCTTCCTGTTCCCTAAGAGCTGGCACATCCCCCGGACTGACTACAAACTGCGGGAAAACCTGCAACTGGTTTCCTTTGTTGACTTTGGCGCCACCTTCACCAACCATCCAGCGCCAGGTGTCAATCGGAGAAACTACGCCCTCGGTACGGGTATTGGCCTCCGGGCAAACCTGACCAAACACCTGGCTGGCCGGATCGATATGGGCATCCCGCTGATCTGGGATAAAGGCGGCGCAACGCAGCCTCCATACCCGGATCAGGCTCCTCGGATCCACTTTGGTTTGGAAACCAGGCTCTTCTAGATATTGGGAATTTTCCGGCACTACCCGCGGCCCTGAAATCTAAATGATGGGGCCGCGGAGTCCCCGGAAACAAAAGGAGGATCATCGACACGAGTAGGGAAAATGTTTGGCATACCATAGGTCTAGCGCCTTGTAAAAAAATGTCCCAAATGATTTGAAACTGAACAATTTAAAAAGAGGCATTTTTTTTATTTGAACAACAAGGCTTGGTTGTAAAACCACACACGAAATTCCCCCTGACTATTAGAGTCGATCTCCCCTGATTTAGTTGTGAATTGGTAAGCGAAAGCGAGACTGCAATGGATATTCAAAAACTTCTGAAGCGGGCTAATATCATTCGCGTCGGTGGCAATGCACACCGGTTCCTTTACCGGATTAACGGCAAACTGCGCACCTTCACCACCCATGAGAAAGACTTTAACAACAACCTGGCTGCCCTGTTCGGCAACCTGAATGCCTGCTTTTTAACGCCCAAAGCAGCAGTTGCAGCTTCTCTTGCTGCAATGATGAGCCTCTCGTCACTTGCAGCTTTCGCCGATCCACTACCAACGGGCGGTTCCGTAGTAGGTGGTAGCGCAAACATTAACGTCAACGGGAATACCATGAACGTTACGACAGGTACTTCCCGCACCGCCATCAACTGGAATACCTTTGACATTGCTCGCGGCTACCGGGTGAACTTTTACCAGCCGGGCCGCAGTTCCGCCGTTCTCAACAACGTTATCGGCGGTAAACCGTCTTCTATTTTTGGTTCTATGTGGTCCAATGGGGCAATTTACCTGATTAACCAGAGCGGCATCATCTTCGGTAAAGGCGCCCAGGTCAACGCAGCCTCCTTGTTTGCTTCTACCTTACCCATCTCTGTCTCTGACTTCATGAGCGGCAAGATGGTGTTCCAACGGAATGGTGCAAGCGCTGGCAAGGTCATTAACGAAGGCAATATTCAGGTTGATGAGGGCGGTTTCGCCATTTTAGCTGGCGGTGCGGTTGAAAACAGCGGCACCATCACGGCCCCGCTCGGCTATGTTAGTTTGGCTGTTGGCGATAAAGTCACCTTAATGCCGGATCCGGACGTCGGCGTCCGCCTGGTTGTTAACGAACAGCTGCAAAATGCCGTTGAAGGTTACACAGAAGCCGTTAAAAACACTGGTTTGATTTCCGCCAACGGTGGTTTGGTGCAGCTACAAGCCCAACTGAAAAACAACATATACGCTAGCGCCGTCAACAACAGCGGCCGGGTTGAGGCTACCAGCGTTGCGTTCCATAATGGGACTGTAGAATTCCTCGCTGGCGGTGGTGATGCGCTTGTTGAAAACAGCGGCGTAGTCGATGTCAGCGGCACTGCTGAAAATGCCAATGCCGGTTCCATCAAGCTGGAAGGCGATACCACCATTGTAACCGGCCAATTGCTGGCTAAAGGCGATGAAGGCGGCCAAGGCGGCCACGTTCAGGTATTGGGCGACAAAGTCGGCCTGCTGGGAAATGCAACGGTTGATGCCTCTGGCGATGTGGGCGGCGGCACTGTCCAGGTTGGCGGTGACTTCCATGGTGAAGGCGATCTCCGTCGGGCAGAGCGCACCGTGGTGGGTGAAGACGCTCAAATTCTGGCCAACGCTGGCACTAATGGCGATGGCGGCAAAGTCATCGTTTGGGGTGATGATGTCACCGTGGTAAACGGCCATGTTGAAGCCAAAGGTGGTTCACAATCCGGCAATGGCGGTTTTGTTGAACTCTCCAGCGGCAACCAGTTTGGTTTTGATGGAAGCGTGAATGTCAGCGCCGCCAATGGTGCATCGGGCAGCATCCTGTTCGATCCGCAGGACATTGTCATCTACGATGGAGGCAGTCAGGCCAACGACGATCAGCTCAATGACAATCAAATTCTATTCAGCAATGACCCTCTCCAGACATACATTTCCGAACAAAAGCTGGAAAACTTGAATGGAAACGTTACTCTCGAGGCATCCAATGATATTACGTTGCAAAATCTGACAGACAATGTGCTGGATATGAAAATTGGCCACGGTAATACGTTCAAAATCAGTGCAGGGAATAGCTTCATCGTCCAAGAGGCCAATGACACCATCAAAACCAATGGCGGCCATCTGGACATTGAGGTCGACAACACCATTAACTTGGGCAAAGTAGACACTAATGGCGGTAATGTCTCACTCGCTGCAACCAATGCAATCAATGTGCAGGCAGATATCAACGCCGGGATGGGTGATGTGAACCTGCTCGCCCAAGGAGCCGGTATCAACATCAATGGTGTGGCTAAAACTGGCGGTTCTCTTAACT
>DATNQC010000024.1:0-1848 GCA_036702885.1 Oculatellaceae cyanobacterium
CCAATAGCCCCTCCGCTGAGGAAACGGAAACGGCTGAAGCCGCACAGGAGGCTTGGCAAGCAAAATATAACCTGTTGCAGGACCAGTTCACTCGACTGGCCGCTGATTTTGACAACTACCGCAAGCGCGTCCGGGAAGAGCAGGAAACGCTGGCCCGGTATGGCGCTCAGAAGGCGATTCTGGAAATCCTGCCCGTGCTGGACAACTTTGAACGGGCCGCAGGCACTTTGAGTGAAACCTCGCCGTCCAAGACGTTGTTTGACAGCTTCAAGATTATGCAAAAGCAGCTGTTGGACCGCCTGGAAACGCTGGGCGTCAAACGAATCGCCTCAATCGGAGAGCCGTTTGATCCGCAGTTCCATGAAGCGGTGAACCGGATGGAAAGTTTTGAGTTTCCCGAAAATACGGTCATGTATGAGGCGCAAAGCGGGTATACATTACATGATCGGGTGATTCGTCCCGCGATGGTCGTTGTTTCCGTTGGGGCGCCCAAAGAGACTGAGTCGGACGACAAACAGGCAGAGACGGCTGAGGCGGTGGAAGAAACGCCCCAACAGTGCAACCCGTTCCGCCAGTAAGCAACCGTCACCGTAGCCTGCAGATGTGAGAACCCGTACGTTATGAGCACAGTCAAGCGCGATTATTACGAAATTCTGGGCGTTAGCCGGAACGCATCCCCGGAAGAAATCAAGAAGGCTTTCCGGAAAAAGGCGAAGCAATACCACCCCGACACCAATAAAAGCCCCGATGCCGAAGCGATGTTCAAGGAGCTTGGGGAAGCGTATGATGTGCTCTCTGACGCGAACAAACGCCAGGTGTATGACAACTATGGCCATGATGGCCTGAAGAGCGGTGGATATCAGCCTCAGTGGGATTTTGCGGAAGGCTTTCCGGATCTGGGCGATATTTTCGCTTCCTTCTTTGGAGGCGGTTTTGGAATGGGCGGTGGT
Organism: Oculatellaceae cyanobacterium; assembly: GCA_036702885.1. Lineage (GTDB taxonomy): Bacteria > Cyanobacteriota > Vampirovibrionia > Vampirovibrionales > Vampirovibrionaceae > DATNQC01. The sequence continues at coordinate 951 of DATNQC010000024.1, forward strand.
CGACGCCGTGGCGGTCCGCAGCAGGGCAGTGACCTGAGGCTGGACTTGCAACTGGAATTCAATGAGGCTGTTTTTGGCACCCGGAAAGAAATCACCTTCACCCATCTCGAAAATTGCGAAACCTGCGATGGCTCCGGTGCTTCACCGGGTAGTGGACCAACGGTGTGTACGACTTGCGGTGGTCAAGGGCAGGTGCGGCAAACCGCACAGACGATCATCGGTCATTTTACCCAAATCGTCACCTGTCCCAATTGCCAGGGAAGCGGCTCTATCATCGTCAATCCGTGCCGCACCTGCCACGGACAAGGACGCGCGGCGGTGGAAGTGAAGCGTTCCATCGTGATTCCTCCCGGCGTGGATCAGGGCACGCGGCTGCGTGTGGCGGGAGAAGGCGACTGTGGCATCAAAGGCGGCCCGCCGGGGGATTTGTATGTGGTGCTGAATATCAAGCCCCACCCGGATTTCAAGCGGGATGGCTATCACATCTACGTCACGCATGAAGTGCCTTATCCGGTGCTTGTTTTGGGTGGCGAGATTGAAGTGCCGATGCTCAGTGGAACAGAAACGCTCAAGATTCCCGCGGGAACCAAAAATGGGCATGTCTTTACCATCAAAGGCGTGGGTGTGCCTCATCTGAATAACAGCAGCAAACGGGGCGATCAGTACGTGGAAGTTCAGGTCATTATTCCCACGCACTTGAGCGGCGAAGAAAAGAAACTGCTGCAAAAGCTGAATGAAATCCAGCAGGAGCGCTTGAAAAAAGAAAAAAGCCGTGGCCCTTCGCTCATGGGTAAATTTAAAGAAGCGATTGTTGGTAGCTAAATTCAAGCTGCAAGCAATTAAGCAGATTTATACCATGCAGCTGGTGATGTATTGCGTGACGGCCTTGGACATCATG
>DATNQC010000026.1:0-4289 GCA_036702885.1 Oculatellaceae cyanobacterium
CTTCCTTGCCTTCTTCCTTGCGGAAGCCGCAGAATAGTTCCGGGAGTCTTCGGTAATGAACATGCCGCGCTGCCTCAAACAACCCGTTGAAAAGGAATTCCACAAGGTCCAGCCGGTTCATGGCCGCGAAGCCTTTGGCAATGAGTGCGTTGTCATGCGGCCAGATGGTGCCATTGTGGTAGCTCATGGGGTTATAGGCGGCCATATTGGAACTGAGCGTGCGAATGCCCCAACCGTTGAACATATCAGCCGCCATTAGCCGAGAAATCACCTTGTTGGCCTGTGCTTCATAGAACAAGCCGCTTTCCAGACAATGGCCAGGGTTGGATGAGATCACCCGATAAGGCTTCCCGTGCCGATCCAGCGCGAGTGCGCAATATTCCAGGTCGTCCATCCAAAAGTCTTTGTTGAAGCGTTTTTTAAATTCCTGGGCCTCTGCCTGCAAGCGGTGCCGAAGTTCGCGATCCTCCAGCACGCCGGCTAATTTCGCCATCTGGATCTTGGCCATATAGACGTACCCTTGCACTTCGCTGAGGGCGACTGGTGGCTGCGCAACGATGCCCATTTCATCCATGATGCTGTCATCGGAGTCCTTCCAGCCCTGCTGCAAGATGCCCCGTTCGCATTGCGTGCGCGAGTATGTGCTGTAGCCCAGGGGATGTCGCTTCAGGTTTTCATCAATCCAATGCATGGCTTGCAGAGCGTTGGGCCAAAGATCGACCAGCGTTGTTCGGTCGCCGGTCCACATATAGTAGTCATATAGCGTGATGATCCAGAGTGGGGTGGCGTCCACGCTGCCGTAATATGGCGTATGGGGAATTTCATTGAGTCGGGCCAGCTCGCCCATTCGCAGTTCGTGCAGGATTTTTCCGGGTTCTTCGTCACGGTGCGGGTTGTATTCCTTGCCCTGATATTTGGCCAGGATTTTAAGGGTTTCCTTGGCCACCATGGGGTTGAAGGTTAGTGAAAACCGGGAGGTAATCAGGCTATCCCGACCAAAAAGCGCGACGTACCAGGGAATCCCCGCAGCGATGTAGCTGCCCTCATCCGTGTGCGTCATGAGCATCCGCATGTCTTTTTCGTTGCGGGACATCATCTCGTTGAAGTCGGCGTTGTCCGAAACGAAGGTGGTAGTGTCATGACGCATTCGCTGCGCCCGGAAGTTCAGGTGAGACAAGGCTTCATCCATAGAGGAAACGCTTGCCTCGACCATACCGGCGTTCATCATCCGGTCGTTGATGAGTGTCTGGATTTCATAATTGAAGTTGAACGGCTCTCGAGGGCGGAGAATGGTGGTGTATTTAACGGTTGGAATTTTCTCCTCCTCGCAAAATTCAGGCTGTACGTCCACAAAGCGGATCCCCGTCTGCAGAAAACGCCCGCTGCGATCGCAGTGGCTGAAGATTAAAACCGGTACGGCGCCGCTGGTGTCCATAATTGGCGGGCGGCGCGGGGTGTCCACAAATGGAACGATGCCCCGGATTTCAAACATGTCCCGAAAATCAGCATCAAACGATAACGAAAGCTCAATCCTGAGCGGAACCGGGTTGTAATTAATCAGCCAGTACCGTTCAAACTGGGAGCCGTACAGAACGGATTCCCGCTTGAGCTGAATGCTTTCGGGGCGTACTTCGTAAGACTCCCCACTTTCCGTGGTTGTGGTGAATGGTCCATTGGTGAACACAATCGTGGAGAGGTAGCCCATCTCAGTGGAAGACAGGAGCGGGATGAGGTCCGTGCCTTGCAGTTTAATTTCAAAGGCGCTTAAAAAGCGGGTATCCAGGTGGTATAAGCCCAGGCCGGATGTATTACCGTAGGGGATATTACCCTGAGCGTCATCCACCAAGTACAAATGGTTGTGCTTGATCGTGCGGTTGCGGGATAAAAACTCTTCGGGCTGTTTGATTTGCATATCTGTCTGACAGGTTAGGCCGGGATAGTGCTATCCCGACAGGCTAAGCAAACTTATGCCGGAACAGGTCAGTCCCGCTTGGATCTTCTCAACCTCGGAAGCGTTACTGTCCATATGAGTAGCCTTGAATCGGCATACTCTGGGAATGACCCTTTTCCAGCACCGTAAATTCAAAAGTTTGAGACGGCATCGGTTCAATTTGGTTCGGTTGAACTTTTGCATGGTGAATTTCCGCAATCCGACCGGGCGTGAGCGTCTCAACAGGCGTGCCATCCAACAAGCTTCGGTAGAGTTTCAGGTGATCATCCACCATACGCGCTGCGGAAAAACGCTCTTCCGCAACTTTACGGATGATTTGCCGGTTGTATGCTTTCCAATCCCTCACGGCTTCGGTCAGTTCTTCCACAGATTCGGCCACATATCCGGTCCGACCATGCTCTACAACTTCCGGCACCGATCCGTCCCTGAGTGCAAACACGGGAGTGCCGCAAGCCATTGACTCAATCATGACGAGTCCAAACGGCTCTGGCCACAGGACCGGGCACAATGTCGCCATGGCCCCGCTGAGCAGCTCGTTTTTCCGTTCGTGGTCGACTTCTCCAATGTAACGGATCTGAACGCCATCGATCAATGGTTCGACCTGTTCACGGTAAAACTCCTGATCGACGCGATCGACCTTGCCTGCCAAAATCAGTCGATAGCCCAGTGCTTTAGCCGCCTGGATGGCCAGGTGTGGTCCTTTTTCCGGGGAAAGCCGCCCTAGAAAAGCCAGGTAATCCTTGTTGTTGTAATCGAGTGATGGCTTGAAGCGGCTCATCTGGATGCCGTGGTAGATGGTCGCCACATAATTTAGCTTCGGCCAGAGCTGGCGTTGGTAATTGCTAATGGAAATGTAAGGCTGATGAGCGTTTTTCTCGAACAGCTCCCGGATAATTTCCGGATTCAGCGCGTTGTGAAGCGTTGTGACGGTGGGCGTATCTACAAAATTGGCGAATGGGAGGGCCTGGAAGCCAATGTGGTTGTGGATGACATCGAACCGATCGGCTTGCTCGAATACGGTTTCCAGCATCATGAGCTCATAGCCCATCACAGTGCAGTGCGTTTTATCCTTGTTGCGCTGGGCCTCCATGCTCCGTAAGGAAGCTGGCGCGCAAGGATGAAGTTTTGCGGCCGTTTTGGAGCCTTCCGCTGCAAACAGGGTCACTTCATGGCCTCGCTGGACCAGCCCTTCCGTCAGATTATGAACAACCAATTCCGTTCCACCATAAGTTGTTGGCGGAACAAGCTCCCAAAGAGGAGCAATCTGCGCAATTCGCATCGTCAACACACTTCCTTTCCGAGCATCACAATTGTGCTGCAATGGTGCGCTTACGCGAACACCTCTTAAAAATGGACCTGCACCTACTTGTTCAAAATATAAAGTGAACCGACTCGAAATTAAAATTGGTCAGTTGTCTAGCCGGATGGACAGCGAACAATGGCTTTTCTTGCCATACAACCTCCTACCCAGATTCTTAACTGACTTCTTGATTGAGCAACGCCAGGAACCTTATTCAGCTCCCACGGCTGTGTGGACAACAAGCTAGCCTTGTTAATGCGTTCGGGATAGCATAGGTTGGAAAGTATCCCCTGAAAGTGACAGGAGCCTTTGGTTTGAAGATTCCTGACAACATTTTAAAATACCGCTACCATGCCTTCCGTGGCAAGTTGGTTCAGCCATTGTTTTGGGTGCTTTTTTTCCTGGGGCCCGCGCTGGATATTTTCCGCGTGGATATGCTGAACCAGCAGTTGATCTTCCTGGGACGACATCTCCCGTTTGTTTTTGAAACGCTTGTCTGGCTTCCGGTGGGCTTCTATGGCGCAGTGATTCTGATTGGTTTTGTCTCTTTTGTATGGGGGCGCTTGTTTTGTGGTTGGACCTGCCCTCACAATACGCTCACGGAATGGACGCGGGCGTTTCGCTCCGTTTTTGGCCGGGATGAAAAGCCCCGCTGGATGAAGCAATTGATCCGAAAAAATCCGCACGCATTGGAGATTTTGCGCTGGCTTTCACCCATCCTGGCACTGCCGCTAACGTTTACGCTCAGTGTGCTTTTGAGTTTCTATGTGGTTCCGCCGGATTTTGTGCTGAAGCAGTACGCGGAAGGACATCCTCATATCGCGCTGGTATGGGGGAATGGTTTATTCACTTTGATTGGCATGTTTCTGCTGTATGCCGGCAATGATTTTTGCCGAACCTGCTGTCCTTATGGCATGGCGCAGTCGATTTCCGCCTACCACGAAAACAGTCGGTGGCGTCCGATGGAAATTCGCTTTGGTGGCAGCAAGTCGGATGACTGCAAAACCTGCCAGGCCTGCCAGATGGTGTGTCCTGTCA
>DATNQC010000028.1:0-6139 GCA_036702885.1 Oculatellaceae cyanobacterium
GCTCCGGAATTCTGGCGATTTACGCGGCCAAGCTGGGCAGCCATAACGTCCGGGGCGTGGACAACGATCCATTGGCTGTGGAAACGGCCATTCGGAACGCCGAGCTCAACGGCGTGGCATCCGTCACGGATTTTACGGGAACACCGCTCGCTGAACTATGCCAAACCCAATATGACGTGGTGCTGGCAAACATTATTGCGCCGGTCATCCTAGAATTATTTGATGACATGTGCCTTCGGTTGACGCGTGGCGGTTACTTCTTGGCCAGCGGCCTGATTGAAAAATCGGTCGGTGTCGTTGCAGAACGGATGAAGTCAGCCGGATTTACCGACATTCAGCAGTTACAGGATGGTGACTGGTACGCATTACGTGGTGTCTATGGAAACCTATAGCGAACTCAAACGCTTTTTTGCCGAATTGCCGGAAGCAATCACAAATTTCCCGACGGTTCTTGAACTGCAAGATGCAGGCATTACCCATCATCTCCGCGCGGTTCTCAGAGCCAAAGCGGGTGAATCCATCGCCATCGCAGACGCAAAGCGGGAAATGGCCTATAAAGCCACGATTGTTGAACTCCAAAAAGACGCCTTACGGCTGCAAGTAGAAAACTGTCTCCCATCCAACCCTGGCCGCTTGCCGGATGTCACCCTGGTGGCAGCGCTCACCAAAGAACAGCGCTGGGACTGGATGCTGCAAAAAACGACCGAATTGGGGGTGCGGCGCATTCAACCATTAATGAGCGATCGCTCCGTCATTCGCTTAACCCCGGATGCCTTTCTCCGGAAGAAGGAACGCTGGCATGCGGTGCTGCGCTCTGCCGCGGAACAGTCGGAAGGATGCTTTATCCCTGACATTGAAGCCCCTATGACGGTCGCACAGTACTTGGAATCCGGTAAAATCCCCAATTCCGCGTTACGTTTGTTTTTGCGGGAACGCGGCGAAAACCGGCGGCCATTACGAGACGCGGTACGTTCCACTGGGCCGGACCTGCCCATTATTTTGGCCATCGGCCCGGAAGGCGGCTGGTCGGCAGAAGAATTGCTTCAGTTTGAACAAGCCGGTTTTGAAGGCGTCAGTTTCGGGCAACGGGTTTTACGGGCAGAAACCGCCGCAGCTGCCGCCATGGCCGCGCTGGTGTATGAATACGGGGAATAGATTATGCTTCCTGAAGCGGCATCCAACATACAAGCATTAATTTCTCAACCGCTGGTCCAGCGTGTTCAGGCACTGGTAAAACAGGCAGGCGGACAGGCTTATCTGGTGGGTGGCGCCGTGCGGGATTGTCTCAGCCAGCACATGGTTTCCAAAGATTTGGACTTCGTGCTGCTGAACTGCCAGGCTGCCAATTTGGCAAAACAGCTCGCCGATTTAGAACAGGGCCATTTGGTGCCGCTGGATTGGGACTTTGGCATTCACCGCGTAGTTTTTGATAATGGCTTTGTCGTGGATTTGGCCGACGCCCTGGAGAACGATTTGCAGACGGATCTGGCGCGTCGGGATTTAACAGTCAACGCCATTGCGCTGGATCTGGAAACTGGCTCTCCGATTGCTCCCCACCACGGCCTGGATGACCTGCAAGCCAAGCGCATCCGCATGATTTCGGAAGCCAATCTGCTGGAAGATCCCTTGCGCCTGTTGCGCGTCTTTCGGTTTGCCGCACTGCTTCCGGCAGAAAGCATTGATGCGGATACGTTAGCCGTTGTCCGACAGCATGCGGATGCGATCTGGCAAGCGGCTGGAGAGCGCATTCAATATGAACTGTTCCGCTTCCTTAGTGCGGATCACTGCTTCCCTTACTTAAAACTCATGGCTGACAATCGCCTGTTAGAAGTCCTATTGCCGGACCTCACTCCCATGCGGAAAATTCACTCCAGCGGATTCCACCACTTGGGCCTGTTTGATCACACACTGGAACTGGTTCGGCAAGCCGAACGCTGGTTTCCCGAATTGCCGACCAAAACCAGGGAATGGCTCCAGCAGCCTTTTAATCCGGCAGTCACACGGTTTGGGTTGGTCAAGCTGGCCTGCCTGCTTCACGATATTGGAAAGCCTGCCACAATGGGCACCAAGGAAGATCCAGTGTACGGGCAGCGGCTGACGTTTTACGGCCATGAGGAAGTGGGCGAAAAAATGGCGGAACCCTTGCTGCGCCGCTTCAAAGTTAGCAATGACGTGATGGCTTACGTGAAAAAGCTTATCCGCTGGCACCTGTACCCTTGCCAGTTTGGACCGGAATCCCCGCGCAAATCCGTTTTGCGCTTCTACCGACGAATGGGCGAGGAAACGCCCGATGTGACCGTCTTGGCGCTGGCGGATCGCCACAGCGCTACCGGCCCCTGGCTGCAGCCAGGAGAACTGGAAAAGGCGCATGCCGCACACATCTGGCTGCTTGAAAATTACGAAGCCGAGTCTGAAACCCTACAGATCCCCCGATTACTGAATGGCAAGACTATTATGGAATTATTGAATCTGGGGCCAGGTCCGCATTTAAAAACCTTGCTGGATGCTCTGCAAGAAGCGCAGCAATTGGGCGTCATCTCCAACCCGGATGAAGCAAAAGACTGGCTGCTTTCACATTGGCAAACACTGCTATCTGAACCGAAATCCACCCCGGAAGCATGCTGTCCTTGTGATAAGCCCTAGTGGCTGGTAGAAGACAATCGGCGCAGCGTTTTTTCAGCTTTCTTTTGCCACTCTAACTGCACTTTGTCCGTTGGGGCAAAATGCGCGGCCAATCGTTGCTGCTCATACGCCAACCGGAATTCTTTTCTTTTCTCAAAGGCGGTAGCCAGTGTGGCATGCGTTTTCCAATCTCCCATGCCAAGCTGCAAGGTTTCGATAACGGCCTTTTTAAAGTACGGCAGTGGAATTTTTTTAGGCAGCATGGCAACAGCATCCACATGCAGTTTTCTTTGCGCGTTCAGCTCATCCAACTGGCGTTCCAGCTCGTGAGCTTCCGCTTGCAACTCAGGCGGCATGCCACCAGAGGCTTTCAGAACATGTAACGTCCCCGGATAGTCTCCCACCTGATACAACTGTTTCGCAACCGCCAAGCGCGAGGCAGGATCTTGTTCCACCAGAGAAAGCAGTTGCTCGTATAGTTTTCGATTGCCAGACAAAAACGCGATTGGAAGAGATGTAGAGACATTTTGCTGCGCCTGCTCCAGCGATAAAGGCGGCACATCAAAATGCGTCAAGGGGGTGATCAACAACGTATCCAACCTGGTTTCAAGACCGAGACGCCCACTATCGACCTCTTCTTTAAGCCGTGTCGTCAGAAAATCCTGAAGCTTCTTCACCTCAGGCGTATCCAAGATGGACATGGGGTCCAACAAAGTCCGAGCTTGCCGATGAACCGCCACGGCAAACAGATGCGCAAGAACGTCCTTATCCGCCACAGACACTTTTGGATGCGTCAGCAGGGCAGGAACCCGCGCTTTGCTTTCCTCATACGCCTGCTGCCACCGCTCCAGATTTTCCAAGCCTTCCAGCAATCTGCGCGTATAGCCTGGCTGCTCCGCCTTGTCCTTTAAAAGCGACGTCAGCAACAGAATGCCGCGCTCGTGCTCGCCACGTTGCTGATACAGTTTCAACAGCGCATCAACCGATTTTTCATCGGACGGGTTCAGCGCAATGGCCCTTTGCAATGCCTGCTCCGCATTATCCGGCATCATCTTCCGTTCATAGGAATGACTCAGCAAGCGCAAGGCCGCCGTGTGCTCCGGCGTCAGCTCCAATAGCTGCTTGAGATGGATAATGGCATCATCCACGCGGTTTGTGTCTAAAGAAGCTCGCGCCAACAGCAAAAACACATCCGGCTCATGCGTGGTGGTCCGCTTCAGGCCGTAAAGCACCTGCAACGCTTCTTCCGGTTGGCGCTTTGCAAGCAGCAACTCAGCCTGGGCCAGTTGAGACTGATAATGCCCCGGGGAAAGCTTCAATGCCCGTTTGACAAACGTTTCCGCCTCCGTCACCCGTTTATCCAAAAGGGCATTACGCCCTAGGCCAGCCCAGGGTTCCGACAGGCGAGGCGACAAGCGGGTTGCCTGCTGGAAGGCTTTTTGAGCCGCCTGAATGCTTTGCCGCATACCTTCTGCATTGCCGGATTGCTCCTCCTGGAGCGCTTTTCGATAAAATGTCCAACCTAGCCCCGTCATGGCCTGGGCTTTCGTAGCCACATTCCGACTGTGTTCAAAAATGCTTTGAAACTGTGCAGCCGCCTGGTTGAAACTGCCAGAATCCCGCAAAATGCGCCCCCGGGTAAATAGCAGGGACAAGCGCCCGGGCGTTTTCTTCAAACGCTCATTCACCAGTCTAAGCGCTTCAAAAAAGCGTCGCTCATCCAGTAACACTTCCAACGGATCTTTTTGAACTGTCTTGATAATCACCTGTTTAATGGGCGGCTGAGCCCCGGACGCCGCGGGCGATTCCGGCTGATTTCGGGTTTCAGCAGGCGGCGTATAGCCCGGCGGATAATACTTTCTTGCGCCCCAGGCCAAGCCGCCATCCAGTGCAACCATACCGGACAACGACACCAGCAGGCCAATTGCAAGCCATTGACGGTAATTCATCAAAACGTCTGAACCACCTTCTGTCTTCATCGCACCCATCGACCTCTCCCAAGATGATACTTGAGTTCCAAGGGGCATCTGCCGAAACCCGGCAATTCACTACAAGATTAGTAAATTTAACAGGTAGAGTATAATAACGAAACAATAATTGTAACGAACCTGCGAAAGGGCCGTCAACGCAATGAACAATGCAACACTCTCCGGACCAAAGCAGATCAAACTCTTTCTTGTTGAGGATTACCACCTGACCCGGATGGGCTTGATGGCAATTTTAAGTGAATTTCCGACACTGAAGTTTGTTGGAGAAGCGGAATCCGCAGAAGAGGCGTTGACCAAGCTGGAGCATGCCACACCGGATGTGCTGCTGCTGGACTTGGGACTTCCCGGCATGAATGGCATCGACATGGCCCAGATGGTTCGCAAGCGTTGGCCGGCTTTGAAAGTGGTCATCCTGACCTCGCATAACGAAGAGCAGGAGGTCATTGCCGCACTCGGCGCGGGCGCGCAAGCTTATGTCCTGAAGGATGTAAAACCTGAACGCCTGTTGCACATCATCGAAACCGTCATGGATGGAGCCGTCTGGCTGGACCCTGCCATTGCCGGCATGGTGCTGTCCCTGGTCAACAGCTCCGGCGGGGGACAGGTCACCGTCAAAAAGGCAGAACCCGGCGAGCATACAGCCGACTCCGAACTCACCAGCCGGGAGCTGAAAGTTCTGCAGTTGATTGTTGAAGGCAAAAGCAATCCGGAAATTGCCGATCAGCTTTGCATCAGCATTCACACCGTCAAAGCCCACGTGGGCAGCATCCTCAATAAACTCTGCGTGAACGATCGGGTTCAAGCCGCCATTAAGGCCCTCAAAGAAAATATTGTCTAATCATCCGGTTAAGCCTATGATGCCTTCGGGTGACTGTGTCGCCTCGGGCGATAAGCCCGAATATGAGGAGACGAGGTATTAACTCATGAAAATGAAACACCTTGCTACGACGCTGGCTGTGGCGTTGGTGGCAGGAATAACCCTTCCACTGTGCGCATGTGAACTGCACCATCAAAAAACTTCCGAAGCGGAGACAACCCCGGTTGCCATGGCCGCAGCCAATGAAGATGGGCTGAAAATTCAGGATGTCACCGTGGGCACTGGCAAAACCGCTCAAGCCGGTCAACGTGTAACTGTGAACTACCGGGGCACCCTGATGAATGGCAAACAGTTCGACAGTTCCTACGATCGTCAGGAGCCTTTCACCTTCCGGCTTGGCGCAGGCGAAGTGATTGAAGGTTGGGACAAAGGCATTGCTGGCATGAAAGTCGGTGGCAAGCGGCTTTTGGTCATCCCGCCGGAACAAGCATACGGCAAGGAAGGCTACCCGCCTGTGATTCCCCAAAACGCGACATTGAAGTTTGAAGTTGAGTTACTCAACGTTCAATAAGCACCCCGCCAAGGCCTCGGGACACTACCCCGGGGCCTTTTAAGTTACATCATATCGAAGTTTGAGATGTAGAAACAGCTCTTGCCCTTTCCAGTCGGCAGACAGCACCTCCGTTCGGGGAGCCTGTGCAACCGAAAAGCC
>DATNQC010000080.1:0-6577 GCA_036702885.1 Oculatellaceae cyanobacterium
GCCTTTTCCAGCTCCCCTGCCGCCAGACTTTTCTTAGCGGTCAACAGAAAGCGGATAGCCCCATCATACAGCATAATCAACACTTCTTCAGGGGTTGCCGTTTCAACTTGATGCTTTTTATACTGTTCGGCCTGCTTAGCGTATGGATTGCGGATGGTCATCCCGATGAAGACTCCTTCCGATGCGGATACTCCTACATCGAAAAAGCTCCGGGAAACTTGAGACATCTCCTCCAAATAATGGAGCTTCCCCGCACAAAAATGCGCCCGGTTGTTTTTATGCATATGGTTAGTTCGGGAGGAAGCTGAGGGATGGGAGTTTCCAGAGAGTTTTCAAGTGTTAAACGAAAAAAGCTGGCCAAGTGGTTTCCTGTGATTGCGGAAACCGCAAAAGCAATCATCAGCGACAGTCGAAGCGCAGCCCGGCTTGAAACGGCTGAAATCCTGCTGGATATTGAGCAGGTTACAACGCTGTTTTCCAGCCTGGAAGATTGGCGCAGCGGACAAATCGTGAGCATGGACACGGCTTTTGGAGATCTGTAACCATGAGCGCCGTGCTGCAAGAACGGGAGGCTTGTCCCACATCCCGCGCATGGACTATCTTCCTGACGCGGACTGCCGATAAATGCCAGCGAAAACTGGACAAACCGCTTCGGGTCATCATTCGGGACTCATTAGCCCGCCTGGCGCAGGATCCGGAGCATTTGGGCGAACGGCTCTCTCAACCACTGACCAGTGTCTTTTCCCACCACATTACATATAAAGGAAAAGAATTCCGGATTGCCTACCAACTGTCTCCGGAAACCGAAAGCGTCGTGGTGCTGCTGATAGGCCCCCATGAGAACTTCTACCGGAAGCTGAAAAACCTGCTTTATGCTTCTTAATGTTCTGTTTAGACAGGACTTTCCCAGAGGCATAAACGATTAGGTAAATCCGGCTGCGACATTGGGCGCATTGACCGGGATTTACCTATCATTACCGCTATGAGGACGAGGGACGTGCTTCAATCCTGTTCTGCAAGGGAAAGGCCGAGGGCACCAACCGGCCAGGGCGTCATTGAGTATGCAGGAGCGCTGATTCTTGCCGCAATTATTGTTGCGATGTGCATTACAGTCCTGCCTCCCAACGTCGCCGCAATCATCAACAACCTTACAAGCAGCATCTTCCAGTTTTTCCTGGAGCAGGTGCCAACATAAACGCTTCAGGGGGTGTCCTTTAGGGGCACCCTTCACTGTTGTTCTGCTTTTCTGCTAGTATGGTCTTGAGTGCCTCAGTAGCTCAGTTGGATAGAGCAACCGCCTTCTAAGCGGTGGGTCACAGGTTCGAATCCTGTCTGGGGTACTTTTTTGCGAGGAGCCACACCAGCCGCTCCATGCGGTTGATTTAATGTGGATGATGATGTGCATCCTCTTTATGAGGCTGCGTACCGCGCAAATCCTGGACAAAGCTTCGAAATAGCTCGTAAAACCACCCCAAAAAGTTCATCACCCCGCGAATAATCGGATTTTTGTAAGCATCCCCCAATTTGGGCTGAACCGGCTCATGTGAATGCTCATGATGGTCGTGATTGTGGTGCTCATGTACATGGCTCACCTCCTCGGATGCATGATCATGGTTGCAGTCCGGCCCATGAACATGCTTACCCTGAAAACGGACGATTGGCGCGGTTGAGTGCATCATCAATAAACTGGTTCTCATGCCTGTTTTCCTTTCCGGGATGTATCCGATTGAATCCAATTGAAAATTGCGCCGCCATATTCGCCAATTTCGTTGAGGCACACAGCAGACGCACAGCATCCCCTTGCGCAGGTCATTCCCGTCGCGGCAGTTGTTGCCTGTGTCTGAGCGGTAGATAACCCTTCACCCCGCCGGGGGAACCATCCTTCAACGGCTTTATCCACAGCCGGAAAAGCCTTCATGCCTGCCAAGGTCGTCAAAACCGAAAAGCCAAGCTTGGTGACTAACGGTGGAATATTCCATTTTTCCGCCAGGGGTTTTTCTACTTTTTCGCTTGCCCAATGGCTCAGCTGCACCAAGCCCGTCACCAGGGGGGCCAAGATCAGAAATTGCCTCACAAGCCCCCTTTCCAGCTTTTGTAATAGCGGCGTCAGAATGCCCACGGTTTGAAGCGTCCCCAACCAAAGCGGCGGCTGCCAGTCCAATGCCTCATTCAGCCGCGCAATCCCGGCAACCCCCAAGCCTGCCTTGGCCCATTGCTTCCAATCGGTGGGAATCAATTGATACGCCGATGGACGAGCAGGGAGACGCTTTAACAAGATTGCTGCCGTAAATAAGCCCGCCGATGCGCCTAAAGCCGAATGCCTTTTCTCCAGCAGCACCGATGAGCGCCTTGCGCCTGGCTCTTCCACACCCACCGGCAAGACCGCTGTAGTAGGAAACACCTCTGGAGCAAGGGGATTGGGATAAACAACAGCACTTCGCCCAACCGGGATGACGGGCAGCATTGATATCAAGTATCCTAAAATGAAAATGATTTTCATTTTAAAAATGAACACAGACAAAAAGTCAATGCTTCCATTTTGCTGGTTGTGTTTTCAACTGGACTTGATATTCTGAATGAGCAATTTGAAATGGTTTTCATTTTTAGACAAAAAATAGTCAAAATGCCTCATGAAGTCTGAACGCACCCCCAAATCTGTCCGCACCGTCCGGGAAGCTCTCCAGCAGCTCAACCATGCCACAGCCCCGGAGGTTCAGGAGTGGATTAACCGTTCAACAACTGGCAAAAAGGTCAGCCTGACCAGCGTTTACCGGGCACTTAACCAGTTAGTGGCCGATGCCGAAATCAAACCCCTCAATTTCAACGATGGCCAGGTCCGATATGAGCTGAATAACCGGAAGATGCACCACCATCATCTAGTCTGCACTCGCTGCGAGCAAATTCAGATACTCGACAGTTGCCCGTTTGATCAGATTTTATCTCAACTGGAAGGTAAATTTCAGGTTCAGTACCATAATTTTGAAGTCTTCGGGCTCTGCCACAACTGCCTACCTGCATAGAAAAAATTGATATGGCCACCAAAGCACCCGTCGCATTGCTACAATCCACCAACCAACAGCGCCCAAAAGGCAATGTGTACTGGAGTCTGGCTGTAAAGAACTTGCTATTGGTTCCTGTGTTTCCATTATTGGGTTATGTCTTGATGGACCAAACTGGTGTCAGCCAAGCGCTAATCAACTGTGGGCTTATCCCCAAAGCAATTTTGGGAGAGGGTTTTGGACATGTCGGACTGTGTTTTTCCATTCATTACCTGGCAGCCGCCCTCCAATGTCTGTGGAAAGGCTTTCGTCTCTCCTGGAACAGCTAGGAACATCAGCGAACGGGGCGGAATATGCTAAGCTGGTCTATGAGTCGGCATAGGGGGACATTGTATGCGTGAATATCAGTTGTGGATTGATGGTCAATTTATTCCCGCCGCAGACGGCAGCACTTTTGAAAGCCTGAATCCGTTTAACGGTCAGCCAGTGGCTCGTGTCCCCCGAGGCAAGCAGGCCGATATTGATAAAGCCGTTGCCGCCGCACGACAAGCCTTTGACGAAGGCCCCTGGCCTACCATGAGCGGTACGGAAAGAAGCCGTATCCTCAAAGACATTGCCGATCGCATTGAAGCGGCCACGCCACAACTACTGGAACTGATGATTGAAGAATCCGGCTCCACTTACCGCAAGGCCAAGGGAGAAGTCTGGCTAAGCGCCAAAAACATGACCTATTTTGCCAAGCTGGCCGATCGTGACTGGATGGAACCGATTCCCGATCTGTCCAAACCCGGCGTGAGCCAAAACTGGATTGTGCGAGAGCCCATTGGCGTTTGCGGGCAAATCATTCCCTGGAACTTCCCGCTTCAAATGGCTATCTGGAAATTAGGTCCCGCATTGGCTGCTGGAAATACCATTGTCCTGAAACCCGCCGAGGAAACACCCGCCGTCTGCCTGGAACTCGCCAAAATTCTGGCGGAATCTGAACTACCGCCAGGCGTGGTGAATATCGTAAGCGGCTACGGGGAAGAAGCGGGCGCAGCACTCGCCAACCATCCGGATGTCGATAAAATCGCCTTTACCGGCTCCACCGAAATCGGGAAACGCTTGATGGAGGAAGCTGGTCGGGATTTAAAACGCATCACACTGGAATTAGGGGGCAAATCCGCTAATATCGTCTTCGATGATGCAGACTTGGATATGGCTATCGACGGGGCGCTGTATGCGGTCTACTACCACAGCGGCCAATGCTGCACCGCTGGAACCCGTCTCCTGTTGCAAGAAGGGATTTATGATCGCTTCATCAAAGCGCTGGTGGAGAAGGCCCAACGCATCAAATTGGGCAATCCTCAAAATAAAGACACCGAAATGGGGCCCCTCATTTCCAAAAAGCAACAGGAGCGCGTCCTGCGTTATATTGAACTAGGTAAAAAGGAAGGCGCAACATGCTTAATCGGCGGTGGCGCACCGGAGAAGGACGAGCTTAAGCCTGGCTGCTTTGTGGAACCCACGATTTTTGTGGACGTGGACAACCGCATGACCATTGCTCAGGAGGAAATTTTCGGGCCGGTCTTGTCCGTCATCAAGTTTTCCACGGAAGAGGAAGCCGTTAAAATCGCCAATGACACCCAATATGGGTTAGCTGGCGCCGTCTGGAGCCGAAATAATGACAAAGCGCTTCGTGTGGCGCGTAAACTGCGGGCCGGCACCGTTTGGATCAACGAATACCACATGGTCAGCGAAAAAGCGCCCTTCGGCGGCTATAAACAATCCGGACTGGGCCGAGAGTTGGGCGCGCACAGCCTGGACGAATACACCGAAGTGAAGCATATTCATGTGGACGAAGTGGGAGAACGCAGCAAGAAATTCTGGTATGATTCCGTGGTGTCCCCCGCTCCACAAGCGGCGGGATAAACTCGTCCCCATCCATCACAGGTTTGGAACTATGACTTCACCCCGAAATCTGGTTGCCGTTGCGCTATTGCTTCTGTTATGCGGCGCCGGGCTCGCCATTTGGAATGCCGAGCGGCAGGAGCCCGTTGTTGAAGAAGTGCCAGTATCTCAAAGCCCTCAAATGATTGGCCAGAACGTGTCCTTTACCGTGACTGAAGGGGAAGTCAAAAAGTGGACGCTTGATGCCGTACAGGCCGTATATAATGAGGCCCGCACCGAGGCGCTCTTGGAGGGCGTTCAGGGTGAGTTTTTTGACCCTGCCGGCAAATCCGTGCTCAAGTTTACGGCCCCCAAGGGCGAATGGCGCAATAAGAACAACGAAATTGTACTCAAAGGTGGCGTTGTCGCGACCTCCACCCAGAAAGACGGCGGGGAGCTTCGCGCACCAACCATGCACTGGGATGCAACAGACAAAGAAGTTGTGGCAACCGGGGGCATTGAACTAATTCACCAACACGGAAAATCTCTGGCACAAACCTGCCGCTTTAACCTCGATTTTTCCAAAATCTCCCTCCAAGGCAACGTAACCTCAACCGTTTCATCCCCTTAACGCCAACATCCGTTAAAATGTGGGTATGATGACCCCACAACATTTGGGCGCTTTTTACATCGGTGCCGGGATTGCGCTGTGCATCATCGTGCCCGTGGGGATCATCCTTGCATTCAAACTAACGCAGAAAAGCGCGGAGTGGTATTACAACCAGGCGATTGATCTATACGCTAACGGGCAAACGGAGAAAGCGGTGCAGTTCCTGAAAAAAGCCATCGCCATGGAGCCAGACTTTGCCAATGCCCATTACAACTTGGGCTTACTCTATTTGCAACAGGAAGACTTCAACCAGGCCCAGGAATGCTTTGAAAACGTGTTGTCCCTGCGCCCGGATGACCTGGAATCCAAATATAACCTGGCCTTGCTGGCTTACGACGCCGGACGTTACGATGAAGCGGAAGCCCTCATCCTCGCTGTGCTGGAACAGGCCCCTGATGATGGCGATTGCTACTACACGTTAGGCCTGATCTTTGAAGCCAAACAGGAGGCAGAGCAAGCCAAAGAGGCATACCAAAAGGCTGCCGAACTGGCCCCCAAAAATATCAATGCCTATCTGTTCCTCGGTAAGCTGCAAGATCAAAGCATGCAGCTGGATGAAGCCATCGAAACCTTCAAGCACGTCCTGGAATTGGACCCCAACAACCTGGAAGCCAACTACGACCTATCCATCACACTAGCCAAAAAGGGGGATTGGGACGGCACCATCCACTACAGTCAACGCGCCGTTGATATTGATCCCAGCTACGCCAAGGCATACAACCAACTAGGACTGGCATATTACTGCAAGGAAGAGCTAGAACCCGCCATTGAGAACTATCAAAAGGCCATTGAAATCGATCCGACCTACGGCAATGCCTACAACAACCTGGGCTATGCCTATCAAAAGGCGGCACGTTATGCGGATGCTATCCGCATGTTTGAGATTTATATGGAAAAAAGCAGCGAAGATCCGCAAGAGGTTGCTGAAATCCGCGAACACATCGAGCTACTGCGCAAAAAGCTCCTGGAATAAGCACCCTTTTGCTAAACGCTCCCCCCCGCCAGTCCCTCACCGGGCAGGCTATCAGCGATTCAGGAC
>DATNQC010000089.1:0-2485 GCA_036702885.1 Oculatellaceae cyanobacterium
ATGTACGTACTTACACCACTAACGATGGCAGACAGGGAGCATCACTGACTTTGCGAGTGCAAAGCGTACAATTGCTTGGCGGAGGAAGATCGGAGAGCGGTGGCCAAACCGATTCGTCGTCAGCATACGGAAGCGGGGGAAGCCAATCGGGTTATATGCCATCATCGGACGCGCCGCAGGCAGACGATCTTCCGTTCTGATCTCCATATCTCGCTACGTAAACGCGTGTCTTGCTCTTCGCCTTAGTGTACGGTGATCCGAAATTGGGTTTGTTTAACTTCAAGAAATAAACATCATGACACAATTGTGTTTGCGACAATTTTCCTTATCTTTGGGAAAAATGTCGTTTATGGCGAATCTTGCACATCAATACAACAACTCCCTGATGGCGCTTCTGGGTGGTAAAGCTTCCAAAGAGGCAGGCCTGTCTGGTTTTGATCTCATTGAGCTCAGCAACAAAGGAGTTACCCGTAAAGCGGTTGAATCGTTGGCTCAGTTCATAGGCGTATCCCAAAAGTTTTTTGCCGAAGAAATTCTTCAAATATCGGTTAAAACCATCGAGCGAAAATCCGCCACAGATAAGCTTGATAAAAAACTTTCCTCGCATATAATTGAAGTAGCCCGTGTGGTTCAGCATGCCCGGGAAGTGTTTGAAGATCCGGAGAAAGTGAAAACCTGGTTTAACAAAGCTAATCGGGCGCTGAATAACGCCAAGCCTGCTGAAATGCTGGATACACTTACCGGTCTGCAAATGGTAAATGATATTCTGGGTAGAATTGAAGAAGGAGTTTATTCATGACGGTTGTATTCAGAATTGTCCGGAAAAAGGCTGCTGCTACTGACCTGTCGGGAAAGGGTGCGTTTACCTACGGAGGCCGGTGGAATAGCAAGGGCACGTATGTATTATATACCAGTGAAAACAGTTCCCTGGCCTTTCTTGAAACGCTCGTGCATCTTGACGCGTCTGAGCTGCCCCCAAGCCTGCAGCTGGTGGAGCTGCAGCTGGACCAAAAAGCTCCTGTTTACGAGGTGCCGGATAAGATTTATCCGCCCGGCTGGAAGCAACTGGAAAATATGCGTTGTAAACAGTTAGGGGACCAATGGATGGCTTCGCGCGAGCATCTGGCGGTAAAAGTTCGGTCAGCGGTCAACCCCACCGAATACAATTATTTACTCAATCCACTTTTCCCCGATTTTAATCAGCTGGTCAAAGTGATGCAGGTAACATCAGCTGAATTTGACAAGAGGCTTATTAAATAAATAATTTACAATCTATGCAAGTATTCTCGTATCCTGTCCTTCTGGAATTCACTTCTGCTGTGTTTTCAAAGATGGGTTGCTCTGACGACCATGCTGCGCTTGCGGCAAAAGTTTTATTGAGCGCCGACCTACGCGGAGTGGACTCACATGGGGTGGCGCGATTAAGTGGTTATGTAAGACTCTGGGAGGCAGGAAGAGTAAATACAAATCCTGATATTCGGGTATGTTATGAAACTCCTTCAACCGCAGTGGTAGATGGAGATGCGGGGTTGGGACTGGTGGTTGCACCCTTTGCCATGCAGGTGGCTATCGACAAAGCACGCCATGTAGGCACAGGCTGGGTTAGTGTGAAAAACTCCAATCATTTCGGCATCGCAGGCTATCATTCAATGATGGCCTTGCAGCACGACATGATTGGCATCAGCATGACCAATGCCAGTCCGCTGGTGGCGCCAACGTTTTCAACTGAAAGATTACTGGGAACCAATCCGATCAGCGTTGCAATACCTGCGGGTGAAGAACCTCCTTTTGTAGGTGATATGGCTACAACCACAGCAGCCAATGGAAAACTGGAAATATTACAACGAAAAGACCAACAGGCCCCTCAGGGCTGGCTTCAGGATGCAAAAGGCGACAGCACCGCAGACCCGCATGCCTTGAAGTCCGGTGGCGCTTTACTGCCTCTCGGGGGCGATAAGGAACACGGAAGCCACAAAGGATATCTCCTGGGTTCGGTAGTGGATATATTTTCAGCCATATTAAGCGGTGCCAATTACGGTCCATGGGTTCCTCCATTCCCCGCTTATGTACCTATGCCGGAGAATATGCCCGGTCAGGGAATCGGGCATTTTTTGGGAGCAATGAGAGTGGATGCGTTTCGTCCCGCCAGCGAGTTTAAACAGCACATGGATCAGTGGATCAAACGATTCAAAGCATCCAAAACTAAAGAAGGATACGAACGGGTGCTCATTCCGGGCGATCCGGAAAGAGAAATGGAATCCCAGCGTTTGGTGGAAGGAATTCCGATTCTGGATACGGTTGTTGCAGACATGAGTAAAACCGCCGAAAAATTCGGGATAGCGCTCAAGCCTTAGGGAGTTATTCACCTTAGCCAAAACCTCATTCAGTCGCCAGGCCTGACTCATCAACCAGGCCAGACTCATCAACTGAGGCCTGACTCATCAACCCAGCCATGACTCATCAACTGAGGCCAGACTCATCAACT
>DATNQC010000153.1:0-2582 GCA_036702885.1 Oculatellaceae cyanobacterium
GGTTCTTCCTTTCCGGAGCGGATAGCATCCACGTCTGGCTTGACCAGAATTCTGAATCCCCGCGTTTTGCCGTCTGCCGAGTCGATGGCGGCGATTTTTCCGGCAAAGGTTCCGTAGGCAACGGAAGGCCATCCCATAAACTGAATAGCTGGCCAACCGGAAAACTGTAGGCGGACAGGGCGACCAAGCGCTAGAAGTGGTGCATCGTTGTCGGTCATGTATAAAGCGACTGCCTGATCCTGAATGAGCGGTGCCACAAGCGCAATAGGCATCCCAACAGTGACGGACTGCCCTGCCCCAAGAACATATACCCGAACCACCTGACCAGTGATGGGTGAAACAATGCGTCGCTGCGCAATCCGTTGCTTCAGATTGGCAATTTCTACGTCCAAACGGGCTAACTCGCTTTCCACGGTGGCCAGCTTGTCTTGTGCGTCCGCCCGTCTGGCCTGAACATCCTGAATTCTCGCCTGGATCTCCGCGCCAAGTTGGGTCCGATTGAACCGACTGACGGAAACCCCTCGTTCTTCCAGGGCCAATTGCGCTTGGGCGGCTTGGAGTTCTGCAGAAGCCCGAACCATATCCAGTTCTGCCAGCTCTAAATCCCGCTTGGAGCGGAGTCCTTGGCGATAGAGTCTTTCCCGACGGGCCAGGTTCCACTCGGCGGTTTTCACGTTGCGTTCCGCACTAATCACGTTTTGCCGGGCTGCAGCAACGCGGTTACTAGCTTGTCCAACCTGTTTTTCTGCTCCGCTAACGGCTGAGGCTCTCGTCGCTTGTAGAGACTTCTGCTGCCCTTCCAGCGCCTCAATCATGGAAATGAGCGCTTGACGCTTGGTTAGATAGGCCTTTCGCTGACTTTCATATCGTTTTAACTGCTTGGGGTCCATGAATTCTGGTCGGATATCCTGCAGCAATCCCAATAATTGGCCTTTGCGGACCATGTCTCCCTCTTTGACGAACCAACGGATCAACCGGCCTTCAATCAATGCGTTGATGGTTTGTGGGCGATGCATGGGAGAAAAGACCGTCACTTCCCCGGATGCCATAATCGTTTGCCGCCACGGCACAAAGGCCAGACACACCATAAACACGATGAGCAAAATAAGCAGAACGACCGCAAGACGGATGACGGAATAAGGTGATCTCACCATGTGGAGAGACTGAAACTGCCAGGTCATGCCGTCAGCACCTCCTGCAGAAACTTTCTGCTAATGGCGGGGAAAAGTTGCAGAAGCTCGCTATCTTCTTTGGAAAGCAGTTCTTTGGGTGCGCCGGACTCCACAATATGCCCATCCTTCAGCACGTAGATTTTTTCAGTCCTCAAAAAGAGCATGGGGTCGTGAGAAATGACCAGAAGCGTCCAGGGTTGCTCAGATCCCAGGAGGATTTCGCAAATGGCCGTCTTGGTCAGTTGGTCCATGCCGGTGAGTGCTTCATCCACAATGATGAGTTCCGGTTGCCCAACCAAGGCTCTTGCGACCAGAATTTGCTGGCGTTGGCCCAAGGATAGGTTCCTTCCCTCGCTATTCAATTGCGTTTGCAAACCTTTGGGCAGGGTAACCAGCATGGGCGTCAGCAGCACCTGATCCACTACCTCTTGCAATACGTGCCTGGAAATGGGCTGCCCCAGGGTAATGTTTTCTTCGATGGTGCCTGAAAAGATTTCCGAAGCGTCCCCAATGAACGTGACTTTTCGGCGCAGGCTTCTCAGCTCCAGTTCCCGGATGTCGGTGCCGCCGAGTAAGACGGTGCCGTAGGAAGGTTCCAGCAGACCGGCCAGGAGATAGGCAAAGGTGGTTTTTCCAGCGCCATTGCTTCCCACTAGACTGACTTTCTGTCCCTTTTCGATATCCAGATTCAGATCTTTCAGGATGGGCGGCTGATTGTCATAGGCAAAGTGAAGCCGCCTGCATGAAATAGACAAAGTTGGCTGCGACGGGATTTCCAACCCAGTGGTGCGCTCCGTGGGCAGATCCACCACCTCCCCGACCTTTTCATAACCCGTCAGCAGATCGTAACCATCTTCAAGCTGGGTGGTCAGAACATCCATGGCGGACAGGACGTAAATCATCACCAGTTCTGCGGCGACCAGTTGTCCAAGGGTGAGTTGCCGGTTAATGACCAGCCACCCCCCAATTGCCAGGATTCCCGCGCCGCCAAACGCCTGAAGAACAATGTTCCCCATGTTTTGCCGGAGCAAAACCTGAAAGTGCGCCTTACGCGCCTCGATATAGCTGACGATACGTTGATCGGTCTGCTCCAACACAAATCGATCCGCCCTTGCTAGCTTGAAACTAACGTGGCATCGGGCGATTTCCTCCAGCCAGTGGGCGACGTTGTACTTAAAGCCGGATTCCTCAATGCTGAGGCGAAGACCGCCACGTCCGAGAAGGGCAATCAGCACAATTGTACCCATGATGACAAGGTCAAAGGCGAGCAATAGGGGGCTATAGCTTGCCATGAGGATCAAGCCAATCAGAACCTGAGCCAGTGCGGCGGGGACGTTGACGAGGAGCTTGGAGAGTGTCCGTTGGATGCTAAGCGTGTCGAAAAAACGGTTGACCAACTCAGGGCCATAC
>DATNQC010000154.1:0-5598 GCA_036702885.1 Oculatellaceae cyanobacterium
CGAGTATAACGCCTTCCGTCCCCACAGCGCTTTAGGCTACCAGACACCCGACAGCTTCGCCGCATGCTGGAATGCTACGCATCCCAGCATGCCCCTCCGGGACGTGATATGATCTAACCCACTCTACTTTCCAGTGTGGCCGACCTTGGGACCCAGCCACCACCATTTTCCCTTTTGGCGCGCTCAAAGCTTTCTATAATTAAAGCGGTATTCAGGGTCATCAGGTACTCTCCTTGATTGACGTGACCCTCATCATATTGTACAGCTCGACGCTCCTCCTTGACTTAAATCAATGCAACAATAGTTCCTTTCCACCAAAACGCCTATACTGTGCCTGGTCGGTATTTCCTAAAAACAAACAGCCCTTTACGGACATCTAAAAGGGCTGCTTTATTACCTACTGGATCGTGTTTAGGATGAAATAAAAGGGGATAATAGTTAACGCTTATTCTCTTTTAAAGAGTTAAACTCATATGAAGCTTTTCCGACAGTTTAAGAAACGCAACTTCTTCCATAGGGGCTTGTATTTGCAGCCATTGACCACGTTTACACCAATTATTTTTATTCCTTCTAATGAGGCCTCTGGCATTCTGAAAATCGCTTGGATCAATAACAATTATTTTCCTTTCACGTTTTCCCGACAGCCAATCATACAACTTATGGTTAATCCCCTTATCCATAAAGCCATAACCAATCACAATCAAGATATCTGATTTATACAACTCCCTCAGAAAGAAATGCTGCATAAACATATGAACAGTAGAATTTGAATAATCTAATATTTTATTAAAAGTACCAACCAATATTTCCGGTTGAAGGTATGTTTGACACTGCCAGATACTGTTACCAGAATCATCGCGGACTTCATCACCCTGTTCTGATATTCCAAGGACAAAGTCTGGATTATTTATATCATCGGCAGTATAGAAACGCCAGTTTATAGAGCCATGTAACTTATAGATATGCACTTTTTCAGGCCATTCATCAAACGAAGATTGAAAACACCTGAATTTTTGACTTCCAGGAAATTCTATAAAGCCATCAGAATAGGAAATTTTTCTGCCTCTCAAAAAGTCTTCTAACAAAAGATCATGATTCAAAGTAAAAAAGTTGACACGTTCATAAGACAAAATACCACTCAAAAACGGCTCGATATTCTTAAAGTCATCTTCTGTATTTTCCTTCGTCAGCTCATGAGTGACAATCCATCTAATATAATTCTGAACCTCCTCAAAGAAATGAAGCACTTTCTGATCATTCTCATTATGTTGAGGATTCAATATATCTCTTGAGCGAATATCCTCAAGTAGCCTTAAATAAAGTGGATTTTCATACTCTCCTGAAAGTGCATCTTTAATTGAGCCATTAAAATAAGCCAAATCCTCATAAGTATATTGGTTTAAAAATGTACCACTTACGTAGTCTGAAAGTTTTTCTAAATAATTTTGTATGTCTTCAACAATGTTAAGGTTGTCACCTAACCAAAAATTTTGTTCATTTTGCTCATTTTGTTTATAATAAAAGGCGCCTTCCGCTTTATATACGTCCTTCACTGTCAGAACTTTATCCGTGATTTGCCATACTGTGGGATAACCCGCAGCTATGGAAAATCCTGAGCCCAATAAAATATTCAGCCTCTTCATACCGGCTTTCTCCCCTTCACCCTATAAAGGGTAAACTAAAAAGCTCCTGATAGAACTCAGAAGCTTTTGCGATTCTGTGAAAGTGGTGCGCTCGGAGAGATTCGAACTCCCGACCTCATGGTTCGTAGCCATGCACTCTATCCAACTGAGCTACGAGCGCACGCACCGGATAGGCTTTATATTGTGAGCAAAAGACGGCTAAGATGCAAGTCTTTTTTGATAAAATCCTGCCACCGATTCGTCCACCGGATACAGCAGGCACTTTTCCCAAATGGCGCTACAATAAGAGTACAGAGTGAGGCGTCAGCCATGCCAGATCCCCTGATTCCGAGCGAAAAACTGCAAGAAACCCGTAGCCGTCTGCGGGAACTGCTCTACAATGCGGACCTGTACAAGTACAAGGGCCGGGTTTCCAAGCTCCAGGGCCTGACCGTGGAAGCACAGCTTCCCAAGCTGAAAATCGGAGACCTCTGCTTTATCGAGAGCATGAACGGCGAACCAAAGGCCGCAGAAGTCGTTGCATTCAAGGGGGATACTGCCCAAATGCTGCTTCTGTACGATGGTAGCGGCATTTACCAGGGCAGTTGGGTCACCACTACCGGCGCCCCGATTACCGTTCCGGTTGGAGATTTCCTGCTGGGCCGCCTGATTTCCCCTCTGGGCGAACCACTGGATGGCCGTCCGCTGGATACCAGCCGCGCCACCTATGTCAACGTGGAAGCGCCGCCGCCTGACCCACTGTCGCGTCCGATTATCAAGCACAAGTTTTCAACCGGCATCCGTGCGGTGGATTCTCTGCTCACAATGGGAGGCGGGCAACGGATGGGGCTTTTTGCGGGCTCCGGGGTGGGGAAATCAACGATGCTCGGTATGATTGCCCGAAACTCGGAAGCCGACGTCAACGTGGTTGCCCTCATTGGAGAGCGTGGTCGCGAGGTTAAAGAGTTCATGGAGAACAGTCTGGGCGAGGAGGGTATCCGACGCTCGGTGCTGGTCTGCGCGACGGGGGATCAACCACCTCTCTTGCGGATGAAATGCCTGCAAACCGCAACCGCCGTGGCAGAATATTTCCGGGATCAAGGCAAAAAGGTCTTTTTGATGACCGATACGGTCACACGGGCCGCCATGTCAGGCCGCGAGGTGGGTCTAGCCATCGGCGAGCCTCCCACCATGAAAGGCTATCCGCCTTCCATCTTTTCCTGGCTGCAAAAGGTTCTGGAGCGTTCCGGCATTACGGATAAAGGCTCCATTACCGCCCTTTATACCGTCCTCGTGGAAGGGGATGACATCAACGACCCGGTTTGCGACACCGTTCGAGGGATTATCGACGGACACATCTTTCTCTCCCGAAAAGTGGCCGCCCAAAACCACTTCCCGGCCATTGACGTCCTAGGTAGCGTCAGCCGTCTTTTCACGGAAATCTGTGATCCGGAGCACATGGAAGCCGCCGCCAAAATGCGGGAGTTGCTCGCCATCTATCAGGATGCCCGCGATCTGATTGACGTTGGCGCTTATCAGCACGGTTCCAACCCTAAAATAGACACAGCCATTCAAATGATGCCGGAAATCAACCGCTTTTTACGGCAATCCGTCAAGGATATCGTCAACATGGATTCGACCATCGCCGAATTGAAGCGCATGATGGCTGACGTTCGCCTGTAAAAGCACCTTTTCACTATATTTTTGTGAATCGGGGTCTTCTACCAATCAGATGGACTCAGAGCAAAGCGGGGTTTCATCTTGGGTGTCCCCGGACAGTGCGTCATCCGGTTCGGTCGTCAATGTTTTTTTCCGGAACTGAGAAGGGTCTTGCGTATACAGGTACAGCAATTGCAAGCCCTTGAGCGTCAACATGGGATCCACCACATGGAAAAAGGAATCCATGCCGCAAAGTTGAATCACCGGTTCAGCCAAACCACCGGTACCGATGAGCAGAAATTCCCGCGTATCCAGAACCTGCGCAGACGCCTTGAGGAGTTCCCGAACCAAACCACGATAACCAAAGCCCAAGCCTGCTTCGATCGAGCTGACCGTATCCACACCCATTGCCAGCTCGTTGGAGCGTTTTCCGATGACTGAAAGATTTGGTAGTTTAGCCGTCTTTTGGCTCAAGCTCTCGGAAAAAGTTTGCAAACCCGGCGCAATCGCACCACCCAGATACTCACCGGCACTATTCACCAAGTCAAAGGTCGTTGCCGTCCCGAAGTCCACCACAATCAGGTTGGTCTCCGGGTACATCAGGCTGGCTCCGCAGGCATTCACCAAGCGATCCATCCCCAACTGCTCCAGCGGATAACGACTCATATCCAGAGGGAGCTGCATGCGCTTGGGCTCAATCGCGAAAATGCGAGACTCCGGCAGGTGGAAGCAGTACTGCATGGTCTTGCGGAAGACAAATTCCACCTCCGGGACCACACTGGTATACACCAGCACATCAAACTCGGCGCCCGCCACAGCCAGACTATCCCGCAACATGGCGCTAAACTTTTCCGGATGGGTCCGGGTTCCTGTGGCTCGCCAATGGCGAATCAGGGTATCCCCTTGGAAGACCCCAAACTTGATGTCTGTGTTACCGATGTCTACAACCAGCAGGTTCATATCGCTACTATAGCGGGAATTACTACCGCTGTCCAATGGTCCGCTGGCTGGCTTCCAGTTCACTGTACCGCTTGAGCGCGCTCAGGGACTTTTCCGTATTGCTTTTCAGAATACCATTGATGCCCGGAAGCGGCATACCAACGTCAATGTTCAGCTCATAATCCAAAATGGTCTGTTTTCCGTTACTCTGCGGGGTTAACTGGTACACTGCCTTCATAGCGTCAAAATCCCCGGAAATCCGCTCAAAGACAAGTCGATAATTCGTTTCCTTTTCCTGCGCCCTCACCTGGTAGCGGCATGCAGGAAGCAACGCACCCACCTTCATTGCAACATCCACAATCTTGCCCATTGCGGTTGATTTCAAAACCCGGCTTTGCTCGTAACCCGGCACCCGATTTTTCCATTCCGGATAATCCGTGAGAACTTTCCAAACAACCTGCGGCGGTGCATCCACCACAACACGTCCCTGCACTGCTTTGGCCCGGGATTTCGGAATCGAATCCACCGATACCTGCAATGAACCAAGCGTTTTGGCTTCAACCTGGAGTCTCAGAGCATCGCTCCCAGCCGATAGTCCTAACAGTACTCCTGCCAGAACCATCCAATGGATATACCGCTGCCTCATCACTTCTATCCTGCCCGCTCAGATTTCTCTAACTAAATTTCAACTATCATAGCAAAGGTTTATTCGAGAACATCCATCCCTGGGTGAATTTTTCCAAAACCGACAAAAATCCTCACTCAATGTTATTAGATGCTAAATTCAACTCTATCAGCCTTCCAGCGATCCAGCAAAGCTCAGCAATTATTAACTCGACTTTTCGCTAAGACTTTCCAAAGTGCGATGCCGCCAATTCTGCAACAATAAATGGTCTTCCAATAAAGCCAGAAAAGCGGAACATTCCTCTCCGCCAGGCGGGAAAAAATGAATTTCCAACATGGCATCCTTTTTGGACAAGTCTGTCTGCAAGAAAACCAGTCGCCGAATATTAACCTGCCGTGTTTTAAACAGCCCAAGAAAGGCACGCGCCCATTCGGGATCGATTTGGCCGTAGCCTTTCAAAATGTACGCGCCATTCTGTCCCATGAATCGCCCCTTGAAGGACTACTGCGCCAACTGAAGTTTCTCGGTAAAGCCAATTTCCTGAAGCATTTCGTAGGAGCGAAGTCCCACTTTGCTTCTGGGCTGGGATTTGACCACTTCCGTCAATTCCTTCACGGCCTTGCTGTATTCTTTTTCAGCAATATAAACCTTGGCCAACTCCACCATGGCGCGATCCCGCAATTGAGCAAACTCCAAAGCTAGTGTTTTCTCCAATTCCGCCTGCGCCCGCGCGGAAGGCAACTGATTCAGGGT
>DATNQC010000410.1:0-16457 GCA_036702885.1 Oculatellaceae cyanobacterium
CTCCTTGAGCGTTTCAGTTGGAGAAATACTGGGGATGACGCGACGTTCAAAGTAGCGACGGCATGCTGCGGCAATCATATTGAGCCAGCCAGCTGTAAATGCCGACATCATGAGTCCCAGAATGACAAATAGCAGTAACAGGTGGCTTTCAGAGCCTGAACCCAGCTCTTTGGGAATGAACAGGCTGATCAGGAAAAAGCCGAACAGAAGTATATAGACCAGCGAGAAATTGCGGGACCAGATGATGAAACTATCTGTAAAAATACTGATGAGCAGTCGCATGACCGAAGCATAGCATCAAGATGCCTCAACCGGAAGAGGCGCTTCTGTAGGCTTGATACTGCCCGATTGGGCGATTGAAAACGGACGCTTTGAAAATATAATTTTCTAATCCATTTATTTTGGTTCTGGGAGCTTTGACGAAGCTCACGGTTGGTTTTCCCAATTATTCTCCAATTCGCTTTAATGAAATTTGCTCTGAAAGCCTCCGGTCGGGCTGCCGTAGGCTACTCGGTCAGCGGGTTGTCAGGCCGAATGATCTTGTGTACGATATACTATTGATAGAGGGTGAAAGTCCAATATGTTACAAACGCCAACGCTACTTAAAGGGAGACGTCCGCTGCTGGGCAAATTGTCCATGGATGCGGCGCTATATGGAAGTTTGCCTTATATTACTTCCAGACCGCCGGTGTCTTATCTCGGACTCCCTGCTAAATACAGTGGAATCCCAAACTTCCAACAGTATCGCATTGGGCCGGGCGCGGAATTGCAATGCGCTATCCTGTCCAACGCGGACTTGCGCTGGGGAAATTTCCGCTCTGCCAACCTGAAATCCGCTAAATTAAAAGGCTCTATTCTGTGGGGTGCAACGTTAACAAACGCCGACCTGACCGGGGCCGATATCAGCTACGCCGATTTTACGGGAGCAGACCTGGTTGGCGCTAACCTCACCAATGTGAATTACAAAGGAACCTGCTTTTTAGGGGCGCGCTACAGTAAAACGACTCGTTTTCCCCGTGGCTTTGGCAACCCAAAAGCCAAAGGCCTCATCAGTCTGGATGATTCCCTGCAAATTCCCAGTATCTAGTTCCCCGTAGACGACAGACGGAGGCGTCGGCCTGCCTATCAAACCAAGATGGGGAGGTAGCCGAAAATGTGCTTGTTAACCAGCCTCGACCGTTCTAATATGATAGGCGTCAGTCTGTTAACAACGGGGATACGCGGTATGTCTGCGGATGAGATTCACAGTTTGGCGGAAGAAAAAATGAAGAAGGCGCTGGCTTCGGTTCAGCATGAAATGGGCGCGATTCGCACGGGACGCGCTAACCCGCTCATCTTGGACCGCGTGGTTGTGGATTATTACGGTACGCCCACACCGGTCCGTCAGATGGCGAACGTCAGCGTTCAGGAAGGCCAGACTCTTGTGGTCCAACCCTATGACAAGAGCACTTTGGCCGATATTGAGCGTGCAATCTCGAAATCGGATATCAACCTGCCCGTAAACAATGATGGCACGGTGTTGCGCCTGAATGTTCCGCCGTTAAACGAGGAACGTCGCAAGGAATTGGTCAAACTGGTCAAGAAAATCGGTGAAGAAGGCAAGGTTGCGATTCGCAATATTCGCCGGGATGCGACCAGCGATATCGAAAAACTGAAAAAGACCGAAAACATGTCGGAAGATGAAGTTAAGCTGCGTCAGGACAAGATCCAGAAGCTAACGGATAAGTACACCGCGCAACTGGATCAAATGATCTCCGACAAAGAAAAAGAAGTGATGGAGGTTTAAAGCCATTCGTAGCGAGCAGGATTCCGGCTCCGTGACCAGCGCGAGCTCTTCCGCTGGCAATCCTATGCTATCGCGGGTTGGAGTCGGCATCATTGTTGCAGTGGTTTTCTTTGGCTCGGCGCTGCTCGGAGGCTGGTGGTGGGCGCTTTTGGTGTTTGTTTCCATGATTCTGGGGCAGCAGGAGTTGTGCGCCCTGATGAAAAATCTGGGCATCCGCCCCTCCCTGACGATTATTTATGCCTCTGCCGTGGCAATGGCGCTTTTTGCCGCCTTGGATAAGCCTCAATTTCTGCCAACGGTTTTGACGTTGACCATGATTGCGTGCTTTTTCCGCCTGCTGTTTCGGAGTCCACGCGCCGGAATCAGCGATATTGGCGGGACATTGCTTGCGGTCTTTTACATGGTCTATCTACCAGTCCAGTATATTCTGCTAAGGCAGTTGAATACCGTGCCTGACACTCCTCTGTGGGCGCAGCCTGGCTTTCATTATCTGATGTTTACGTTGATTGTGATTAGCTCCTCGGACATTGCTGCTTATTATGTCGGGCGTGCCTTTGGAAAGAACCTGCTGTATCCCGCCATTAGCCCCAAAAAGACGCGAGAGGGTGCTTTGGGGGGCTTTCTTGTCGGTATTGGCGCAGGCTTGCTTTGCTCGCTCGCCTGGCCGGAAATTCCGATGCTGCATGCAGGTATTTTGAGCGCATTGCTTGTCATTGTGGGGCAATTGGGGGACCTGACCGAATCCTTAATGAAGCGTGATGTGGGCATGAAGGACTCCGGCGTCCTTTTGGCAAGCCACGGCGGTATTCTGGATCGAATCGACAGTTATGTTTTTTCCGGTATCGTTTGCTACTATTATATACACTGGGTGGTGTTGCAACAGGGACTTGCGCTGGAAGTCCGTCACTGGTTACAAACCGGCCTGTAGGAACCCCGCCCGGTCTTGACAGACAATAGGAGTCAGTCATCTCAACATGTCTATAGTGACAGACCCTGGACAAACCATTGACGCAGAACGCAAAAAGCAGATTTTGCAGCTTTTAAAGACGCTGGGAGTCAAGCGTCCCAAGAATTATACGCTTTATGATCGGGCTTTAACCCATAGCTCCTACGCATATGAAAATAAATTATCCTCCGTGGATAATTACGAGCGGCTGGAATATCTAGGGGACGCGGTTTTAAAGCTGGTTGTCAGCGAATACCTGTTTAACCGCTTTCCAGATTATCGGGAAGGGGATTTAACCAAGATCCGGGCTGTTGTGGTCAGTGATGCCCGTTTGGCCGATCTTGCCAGGGAAATTCAACTGGGAGATTACATTATTTTTGGGGCCAGTGAAGCTAAAAGCGGCGGACGGAATAAGAATTCTAACCTGGCCTGTGCCTTTGAGGCTCTGCTCGGTGCCATGCACCTGGACGGCAAGCAGGATGAAGTGCGGAACTTCCTGCATGCGCGGCTGGAGTCGCTGGTCACGGAAATCGACATGAGTAAGACCAAAGACAACTATAAGGCCGTACTCCAGGAATTGACCCAGGCGGATGGCGGTATGCTGCCCAGCTATCGAACCGTCCGGGAAAGCGGTCCTTCCCATAACCGGACGTTTTTTGTGGAAGTGTATATTAATGGGGAAATGATGGGGTGCGGTAGCGGAAAATCCAAGAAAGAAGCTCAACAAGCGGCGGCGCGACAAGCCCTGGAAGTGTTGAATGCGCTGGATGAGACATCCACTTAGCTGGTGCTATTCGTCGGTTATTTCCGTTCATCCATGTTATTATCCGGGATAAAGAGCCGATTTAGGTCCCAAGGCTGGCTCACAACTTCCTGATCAATAGCAGCCTGCTTTTCTGCGGCTTTGCTCACTCGGATCTCATCCGGTGTAATGGAAAAAGGCGGTTTGGGTTTACCAAATGCGCGAGCTTCTGGTGTTGTGGCTGGTGGATTGGTAAAAACCTTGAACACCTCGGGGATTTCCAGCGGAGGTGTAGACGTTATTGTGGGAGGGATGCTCGCTGCGGTTGCTGGTATTTCCTGCTTTCTGAACAGTTTTTGTTTTAACTGTTCCAGGAGGTTATTGGGCTTCTGGTTGCTTGGCATGTTTCCATCCGGTGGCTGAGAAACATTGGACGCTGCTTGCGCCGGTGTATCGTTTGAAGGTGGTGCACCAAAATGTGGAGGGGACCAGCGTATGACATCATTCGAGCGATGCATGGTAGCTTATCCTTGGCTGATTACAGCCCCATCAAGCGCTGCATGTTGGCTACATCAATGCTGCTTTGGTTGGCCGCTGCACTAACCCGGATTTGGTCAGGACTCAGCGAAAATGGAGTGGCGGAGGCCATCATTGAAGGTGTTTGGAAACTGCTGAAAGTCGGGTTTCCAAGCACGGCAGGTGAACCACCACCAATCATGGCTGATATTGCGCCATGTTGTTGGTTTTCTGTGTTTCCTTTCCCCTGCAGGCTGGCCTCACTGGGCTTGCCAAAGATGCTATTTGAGATCTTCTCGAAAATCTTTTGGAAGATGCTGCCAAAGACAAACATACCGATAACCCCAACGCCAAAACCACCAAAGGTCAGCTTCGGCAAGAACTTGGTGATTTTGGTGACCGTAGCTGGGGATACGAATTTCTCCAGCAGCCCGCGTCCAGGCGTCAGCAGACGGTTGGAAATGTTGCCAATGCCGATTTTGTGACCAATTTTGTCTAGGAAGCCCCGGAAACCGATAGCTGTTAACAGCTTCTGCCCAACTTCCCATCCGATAAACGAGCCGAGACCGACGCCGAGGAAGTCGTGCATAAAGGTGGAGACTTTCTCCCCTTCCTCGGCTTTGCGAGCTTTGGAAATGGCTGAACCAAAGATGAATGCGCCACCAAAGGCCGAAGGCAGCAGTCTGCCAAGCCATTTGGAAGCTCCGGCTTCACCGACTTTTGCGGTATTGCCCATCATGCCTTTCAGGGTGTCGCCCGCAAAAATACGCTGGGTATATAGCGACATGCTGGCGATGCTTCGTCCGATAGGACCAACGCCTTTGGCTGCCAGCCGTTGTTGTTGTGCGGCTTGCTGAGCAAACAGGTTGCTATAGGTATAGGAATGCATCCCTTTGATGGAATGGAATGCACCCCGATACGCCTTCAAGAGTTTGTATTCGTCTTTACTGAGCTTGGCTTTGAGTGATTTCTTTTCCAGTGCGGCAATTTTGGCTTCTAACGCAGCCTGAGCGCCTGCAAAAGTCTTGTGTTTGGATAACAGATTTTGGACGGCCGGCATTTTGGCATTGCCTTTCGCCATCATGGCCAGTTGTCGACGCTCCATATTGGCAACCGCAGTGGGTACGCCTTTTTCAATGGCATCCCGCATGAGCCATTCACGCATACCAGCATTTTTGGCGTTAGCAACCCGCTTGTCCAGCGCGGCACTGATGTTGCGGATGCCGGGTAAACTGTCGATTTTGGCAGCCAGTCGCTCAAAACCGTTCCATTTATCATTGATTGCCATCAGGCCCAAGCCGAAAGCACTACCAACGGCTGCACCTGCCAACATATCCTGAGGGCTGCCGGGTAGTAGCGACTCTGGCTGCACCGTATTGGCCGCTGCCATGCCAGGGCCAACAAACGCATCACCGGCGTTGGGGTTCTGCAAAGATTGTAAAACCTTTGCCTGCAACGCTGGATCAGCGCCAGGTAGCCCCGGTGCCGGCGTGGACGGGAATCCCATTGGCAATGCAGATGGCAACTCGGGTGTTCCCGCCATTGAGGCGATCGCCTGCTGCATATTGCCAGGTAGATAGTTGTTTGAGGAAGCCATCTATTGGAGTATCCCTATTGTCCCTTCGTGCCCAAGTGATACGGCGGAATTCGGTCATGTGCCTAGCCTGACATGAGCATAAAAACAAACGCAATGCTTTTTGTGCGGATTCAGCCGAAAAACCTGCTAT
Source organism: Oculatellaceae cyanobacterium (assembly GCA_036702885.1). Classification (GTDB taxonomy): domain Bacteria; phylum Cyanobacteriota; class Vampirovibrionia; order Vampirovibrionales; family Vampirovibrionaceae; genus DATNQC01. Next base: position 5,718 of record DATNQC010000410.1, read on the forward strand.
TTCCAGTGGATGGAGGAGGAGTTCGGTCAATAATCCTTCGTTTGGTTGTAGGCGGCATGGGTTTGTTTCTTTACAATCGTGTCTAACTCGTAATGTATAACTTGCGGGTGGTTCAAGAAGATTGTGGATTGCCAAGTAAGTTTCCGTAAAGGGCTCTCTTGCAAAGAGCCTTTTTCTTTTTGCAAACCTTGGTTAGCGAAGAGTCCGAAGTCTCTCTGGGCTTGCTCGGCTACAACATGATGCGACGGTAGCGGTGCGGTATGGCCAGTTCTATCTCAGATTAGGGAATTACAGGCCGGAATATTCCAGAGTCTGGCGTATTGGGTGGAGTACGGGTTGGTTAATGTGATTTATATTCTAATTGTATATTGATAAATATTAAACAGGCATCCCACTCTGAAATAATAAGAAAAAGTCCCTCCCAACTTTGAGAGGGACCAAAAATTGAGTCAACTGCTTATGTATGCCAACCGCCATTCACAATGGCGAGTAAGCCAGCATCGTTTTTGACATCATCCAGGCTGGTCAGGCTGATATTGTTGGCTGCGGCATAGGCGCTCATATCAGCAAGGATCTGGTTGATTTCGGCATCCGTCATGTAGTAGCCGTTACTGAATTCAATCCGTTCAATGGTGGTAGGTGGATTGTTTTGTCCTTGAATGGTGATTTTATCGCCAGCGCTATCCGTGTAACCGATTTCCAGGTTCCCGTTGTTCATGAAGATGGCAACGCTGGATAGGTTAACATCGCTGCCAAACCGGATTGTATCGGTGCCTGCACTGTCACTGATGATATCCTGGCCATCTCCTTTGGCGAATTGGTAAACGTCGTCTCCGTCACCACCATTGAGGAGGTCATTGCCAGTTCCGCCGTTCAGCGTATCGTGTCCCTCGCCACCGTAGAGGCTGTCTGCGCCTTCATCTCCATTCAGCAGGTCGTCTCCGCTTTCGCCATAGAGGATATCATTACCTTCATCACCATTCAGCTGGTCATTATGCAAGCCGCCATACAGGCTGTCGTTTCCTGCACCGCCGTACAGGGTGTCCATGCCATCTCTACCGCTCAGCTTATTGTTGGCTGCGTTCCCTAAAAGGAGATCATTGCCGGATCCGGCGGTTGCATATTCAATAATATCGCCATCCCAATTGACCGTGGCTGTACCGTCTGTAATTTCAGGTCCGTCTCCGGAATTGAGATTGATGATGAAATTATTCGAGCTGATGATTTCCACAATGTCGGTACCGCCAGCGTCGCCGGTGATGATGTCGTGACCGGAGAGATCACTAAAGATGTACCGGTCATCACCCAAACCACCATCCATTAGGTCATCGCCGACCCCCGATACGATGCGATCACTGCCTCCACCACCAAAGATGGTATCTCTACCGCCATAGCCTTCCAGGGTGTTGTTCAGATCGTTGCCATATATCAGATCGTTACCCCAGCCGCCGGTGACTTGTTCAATCCAATCACCATCCCAACTTAAGGTGTTGGAGCCACTGGTCACTTTTACCCCGTTTGTAATCCGTAGATCCACCACGAGATCGGTTGTGACATTGTAAAAGTCGATGTGATCGAAGCCGCCGGCATCACCGGTAATGGTGTTGTGCCCCCAATTGTCGTAAAACTTGTACCAGTCTTCTCCAAGGCCGCCATCCAGGCTGTCGTCACCATTTCCGCCGATGAGCGTGTCCGAGCCATCCCCACCGGAAAGTACGTCATTGCCATCTTGACCTTCCAGGCGGTCGTTTCCGGAGCCCCCGATGAGTGTATCATTGCCACCGGCCCCGTACAGGGTATCGTTCCCACTGAAGCCGCTGATCATATCGGCAGAAGGCGTTCCTGTGATGTTATCGTTGCCAGATGTGCCATCTACGGCGTTGGCAAAGTTGATTACATCATCCAGGACAAGCGTTGAACCATCGCTTAGAAGGATTTGGAAGGTACGTAAATCACTAAAGTTTGCGGCTTGAAGTGTGATCTGATTTTCGCCCGCTATGGTTATGAACACCTGGCTACCGTTATCTGTAAAGGATAAATCCGTAGCTGTGATGTCTGCGCCAAACTGGAGCTTGTCTAGGCCGTCTGCATGAATCACATCATTGCCATCACCAAGCTCGTACACATAGGTGTCCGCTCCTGCGCCGCCTTCTAGCGTGTCGTCACCTAAGCCGCCGATTAATTGGTTGTTTCCACTGTTGCCAATTAAATAATTATTCAGCTCGTTACCCATGCCATCCAGGTTATCTGAACCCGTGAGCACCAGATTTTCCAGGTTCTCTCCTAAGAAATAAGAAAACCCAGCTTGCACTGTATCAACGCCTTCGAACTCATATTCAATGATTTCGTCGAATTCGTCCACAATATAAAGGTCATCCCCGCCACCACCTTCGAGTGTGTCCGCCCCTTCGCGACCATCTAGAATGTTGTTGCCGGAATTACCCGTAAGTTTGTTATTCAGCTCGTTACCGGTTCCATTCAAGTCGTTTGTTCCCATAAGGACCAGATTTTCGAGGTTATCTCCCAGTGTGTAGGACAACTCGGAAAAAACCGTATCAGTCCCTTCGTTGCTATGCTCAATAATGGTCACGTCTGGGGTATGAACGATGTAAGTGTCATCTCCCTGACCGCCCAAAAGCGTATCCTGGCCGCTTCCTGCATCATCTATGGTGTCATTCCCGTCTCCGCCATAGGCAACGTCTCCCAGACTGGAAAGCAGGATATAGTCATCCCCACCACCTGCTGAAATTGTTTGATAGGTGGATGTGCCATAAATGAAATCGGAATCCTCAGTCCCGATAATCTCGGGCGATGCATCTCCCAGAGCCGCTAGAATAGCCTGATAATCTAACACCGTGCCGTCTGCAAATTCAAACCACTCCACCCGGCCACCAAAATTGTTTTCCGGGTTGAAGTGATTTTCGATTCGGATGGACCCATCACCAATCTGAATGACCAAATCGGTCCCATCGACGGACAATTGCAGATCTTCCGGTCGAATACCTTCACCAAATTTGAGCCGGTCGTTCGTTGTCGTCCAGGATTCGTCAGGAAACTTGCGTATTAAACCTCTTCTCTCAACTGAATTAATAAATATCGGAGCGCCTTCTCTGATAATATCGTGACCGTCCCCTAAATTATAAACGTAAGTATCATTCCCTCCTAACCCTACTAAGGTATCATCCCCGGTTCCACCTTCCAAGTAGTCATCATAATTCGTGGTGTTGATACCTACGCGAGTTTCGGTAGCTCGACGCTGACTTTTGTTACTCCAAAAAATAGCATCTTGTTCTAAACGGCGGCCTTCTATGGCGTCATTTCCAGAGCCTCCATATGCAAAGGCCACGGAGTTTATAATATCGTCTCCGTCTTCTCCATACGCAACGTCTATCCCTGTGTTAGAGCCTTGTCCACCAAAAACTCCCCAGACAAATTCAGGCGAGGTGGCCGCACCGATTTCGAAGGATTTAACTCCAATAAAATCGTTTCCAGCACCACCATAATAAGTGTCATTACCATCAAAAACGCCATAATAGGCATAGGAATAACCGTATGAATCATACATGGGGTGCTGGTCTTCAATTCTGACGAACGGACTGATCAGGATAATGTCATCCAAGCTCCCTCCGTACACGATGTCATCCCCGAGTCCCGGATCGATCACGGTTTCCAACTGATCAGGCTGCTGTTCAGATTGAACAAAAATAATATCGTTACTATTTGACCCCCGGTAAATGGAAAGGGGGGTATTACCAAATTGATCAGTAATTGCATCATTAGGGCTATCAATTACTTTAAATGTCGTTCCGTCAGCAAAGCGATAGTCCAATGGTTTACCGATGACAGTCAGGCTGTCCTCTAAATGCCCTAGGAAAGTGAATCGCCATCCTGTAACTGTTTCCCCTTCTGAGGTCTGAAGAGTGATTTGTTCCAGATGGAGCTGTTGCTGAAAAAATCCTTCACCAAAGAGAATTTCTCCCAACCCATCACTATCTTCAATCACAGCATGGCCATCTCCAGGGTTAAAAATATAGGGATCATGGTCATTACCACCCATCAGCGTATCATGCCAAAATTCATGGATATAAAACTGACCCTCTGCTGTATTCTGGTTAATATTTCCAATTGTCATAAGACGTTCCAACCTCTCTACTTATTGAAATTATTCAGGTATACAAGTATAAATTGGGTTTATCTTCATACATTGCGTCCGGGAGCAAAACGCTACCATCCTGCAATTTGACAAAATTTTGCGTCCCAGTGGAAACATTCCAAAACATCTTTAAGTCTCTAGAACGACCTTGGGCTGGATCAAAAAGTTCTATATATTTGATGTGCATGGCTGGATTTCCGCTGCTCCCAATGAGACCTTGCCATTAGCTAGTCCCGCGAATGTATAAGCAGGATGATTCTTACGAGGCTCTAGCATTTGTGGACCCACGGTAAAGGTTTTTGAAATGGGATCAAATATTTCGGTATTCGGATTTATAGCAGTATTACTATCAAATCCTCCCACAATTAGTACTTTCCCATCTGGAAGAAGATTGGCTGTAGGACGCCATCTTGCTAATTGCAGAGGCTCAACAGGAGTAAATTTTTTTGTTTTAGGAGCAAAAAGCTCATTGGGGGTTGGCGTTTTATAGCCAATCCCCTTTTTTAAGATGCTTCCACTTAATATCAAGATTTTTCCATTATTTAAAACGACGGAGGTCGCATTGTATCTTGGAATATTCATAGGTGGTAATTCTTCCAAGCGATCTGTGTTAAAGGCACAATTGCTTTGAAAGAGTTGAAATAAAAACAAGCCTCCTATAAGGAGTGCGAGTCTAATTCGTTTCATTGGGAATGCAATACCTTTTAGTCTTATGATCGACTAAATGCTTAATCCATCCTTTTACTTGGTGAGAGCGAAATGGAAGCTATCAAGCAAATAATGCTAAGGAAGCTGATATGCAAATTTGCCACTCTCATATGAACCCTTGAACCTCAACAGTATCATTTTCTAGAAAACCTATCAAGTAGTACTTTGTATATCACTTCTAAGTTGGTTAGGACCTATTCAAAATGACAAATCTTTCGTGCCTATTCTGGATTTATACCCCTTAGTAATAGCTACTTTCACCATTTAGGTGTAATTAAGCGCATGGACAGGATAAATCTAGCCATCGGGGCAATTTTAAAAATGAGAGTCCCATGATAATTTAGTCTCACTGCTTTCCAGGGGGCGCGTCCATATGATTCCCAAAGGGAATAATCAGCACGTGATGCCGGCGGGCACCGGTTGGTGTGTGATTGATGAAGTTGCACAGATGGTTGTGCTCCATTTTCCCACGCTGGATGCAGCATTGGAGTACGCCAATGCCAATGTCTGCAACTCTGAAGGTTGTGTACTGATCCACTCCACGCCGTACCCATATCAACATGCCGGACAATTGTCTACGGTTTCACTGCCTCAGCGTACATTTCTGTATGCGGAAGGGTATGCCGAACCTTTAAATTACGGCCGGGTTTGTAGCGATTTTGACTCATTCCTGGGCTTTGACGAATATTATTTTGAGATTTAGAACTTTAGATCAGTAATTTATTTTTCCTTTTGAAAGTTTTCATACTCATCGTTAGAGAGGGACTTGTTATGTTTACCACGACTGAACTCAAAGGTAATTGGCACATTCTTAAAGGGCAGCTCAAACAAAAATTTGGAGAACTGACTGATGATGACCTGATGTATGTTGATGGGCAGGAAGAAGAGTTGTATGGGCGTATCGAGCGCCGAATCGGTAAAACACGGGAGGAAGTGAGAAAGTTGATTGACGACATGTTGCGCTAAATTATCGCCGAAAAAGATGGACTAAAAAGATGGCTGTTCATTTTGGCGCTTCGATGCGCTATACTCGCCTCTATGGAACAGACTCAGGCATTGCCGTCAGCGCTTTTCGTCAAGACCTTTCCGGTCGGACCTTTGCAGTGCAATTGCACGATTATCGGCAATAAGACCACCAGAGAGGCCATCGTGGTTGATCCCGGTGGAGATGCGGAGCGTATTCTTCAGCTTTTGCAGGCGCAAAACCTCAAGGTCACCCGCATTCTGCATACGCATGCCCACTTTGATCATTTTTTGGCATCCGGGGCTTTGCATGAGAAGACCGGCGCCAGGCTGTGCCTGCATAAAGAAGATCAGTGGCTTTGGAATAATCTGGAGTTGCAGTGTAGTCTGTTTGGCGTTCCTTTCAGGCCGGTTCCCGCGCCTCAGCATTGGCTGGAGCATGAGGAACTTTTGGAATTGGAAGGCTGTACAGGCAAAGCACTATTTACGCCGGGGCATACGCCTGGCTCTATGAGCTTTTTGTTTGAAGCCGCCAATCTGTTGATTGCCGGGGATACTCTGTTTAAGGGAAGTATCGGGCGGACCGACTTATGGGGCGGAGATTACCCGACGATTGAGCGCTCTATCAAAACCCAGCTTTATACGCTGGATGAGAATTTGACCGTGGTCACGGGCCATGGACCTTTGACCCGATTGGGGGATGAAATGCGCAGCAACCCCTATGTGCGGGCGTAATTTAGCGGCTAAACATCCTTGTAAGGTCGATTCCGAAGCTCTTTCCGGAGAATTTTCCCCGTAGCACCTTGCGGGATGGTGTCCACGAACTCGTAATACTTGGGGATTTTGAAATCAGCGAGGTAGGTTTTGCAAAATTCCTGAAGCGTTTCTCTGCCGCAGGTCATCCCCTCTTTGAGGACTACAAAAGCTTTGATTGCTTCATGGTGTAGCGTGGATGGCACACCCGTCACGGCAACGGCATAAACAGCCGGATGCCGGTACAGAACCTCCTCGATTTCCCTAGGGTAAATCTTGACGCCGCCGATATTTATCAAATCGTCCACCCGGTCTACGATATGGATATACCCGTCCTCGTCTTTATAAGCCAGGTCACGGGTTCGGAGCCAGCCATCCGAAAGAAGCGTCTGTGCGGTTTCCTCCGGGCGGTTATAATACCCTAGCATGACCACATCGCCCTTAACGTGAAGCTCTCCCACTTCTCCCGGAGGGGCTTCGCTGCCATCATCCAGACAAATACGTATTTGGATACCGTTAAGCGGTAAACCGACTGACCCTGGCTTGCGTACACCGTGTAACGGATTTGAGCAAACAATGGACGAGGCTTCGGACAGTCCATAACCTTCCTGTACAGGGGCTCCAAAGTACTTTTCCACCTCATGGAAGGTTTCCACCGCCATAGGGGCTGCGCCGCTATGACAAACCCTCAATGAGGACAGATCAAACGACTTTTCCCGCAGATGCGTCAGCATCATGAGGTACATGGTGGGCACAGCAGCCATAAATGAGACGCGGTGGCGGGCAATATTTTCCAGAACCGTTCTAGGACTGAATTTTCTGACAAGTACAAGCGTCCCCCCGACCAGCAGACAGGATACCAGAATATTTGTTTGCCCGAAAACGTGGAAGAGCGGGGAAATTGTGATAAACCGATCGTCGGCAGTCGCTTCGATAACCGCTACGTTGGCTGTGGCATCTGCCAGAATGTTCCGGTGACTCAGCATAACCCCTTTAGGGATGCCCGTGGTTCCGGATGTATATATGAGGGTAGCCAGGGTCGTGTGTTCTACAGCGCAAGGTAGCGGTTGCTTTGGCTCTAGCGCCCGATCCAGCAATTCATCCAGGCGATACAGCGCGCAGTCCAGCGGGAAGGTGTTGAGCAGCGGATCCAGGGCTGTTTCGTCAGTTAACAGCTCGGTATCCAGAATAATCCCTTCCAGACTGGGCGTCTTGAGGCGGGTGACACGCTCATAAAACTCCAGTGAGGTAATCAGCAGCTTGGCCTGTGCGTCATTCAGGATGGTGTCCAGCTCAGGAGCGGTTAACCGGGTATTCAGCGGAATCACCACAAGACCGGAAGCCAGTAATGCAAAGTAAGCCGTGACAAAAGCCGCGGTGTTATACATTAGTAATCCAACTTTATCGCCAGGCCTGAGGCCAAGTTGCTCCAGTGCACCGGAAAGCCGAGTGATCCGGGTTGCAAGATCCGCGTAAGTGCATTGTCCCTCCCGGCTGAGCAATGCGACTTTATCTGGCTGAGATGCCGCATGGTCAAAAATCGCCTGTGCCAGATTCGGACAAGAGACGTTGGTGGAACTGAAGACAGCGCTCATGGTCAGGCTTCCGGCAGCTCGTAGGCAGGGCGGATCAAGCCTTCTTCCGATGTTTCGGTAAAGCTGGCATTGCCCACCGGAGAGTGCTCTGTGACTTCCTTGGGCGTCTCGCCAGGAGTTTGCCTGCGGATCCAGTCGGTTTTGAGGGAGTTGATCCGGTCAATCATCAGCACACCGTCAAGATGATCGATTTCATGCTGGATGGCAATGGCTTCCAAGCCGTAAACCGTGTAGGTTTGCAAGGCTCCTTCGCGGTCGTAAGCGCTGAAAGTCACCTTGGTAGCCCGCTTGATGTTCGCAAGATACTCTGGAAAGCTCAGACAGCCTTCCCGCATCACTTTTTTGCGGCTGGCTTCCAGAATTACAGGATTGATCAAGACTTTATAGTTCTCTCGGGTGGTCTTGCTCGTTGTATCAATAACAATCACCCGGATGGTTTCTCCAACCTGGGATGCAGCCAGTCCCACGGCCCCATAGGAGGCGTACATGGTTTCTGTCATGTCATCAATCAATTTTTGCAGCCCATTATCCCAGCTTGCGACTGGCTCACAGACCTCCCGCAAGATGGGATGCGGGTATTTCAACACTTTAAGAATCGCCATAGGGAAATCTAAGCAGAAAAGGGGTTAGAGCGCGACCGTCTCTAGCGGGCGAAGCTGAATTTCCATGCCTATCTGCTCGGCCAGGGCTTTCAGTTCTTGTTCGACGGTACTCACTGCGATGATAGAGGGAGGAATATCAACTTCCACCATCATAATATAAACAGGGCCTTCATCCCCCTGAATAATTTGGGCATTCAGATCGGTAATGTTAATGTCCATCTCCGCCAGTTTTTGGGAGACGTGGTAGGTAATGCCGGTGTGATCCTTGCCGGCGACGGAAATCATGTAAGGGTTGTTGGGCAAATGGTCCTCTGGCATCATATGCTCCGGGATGGGCTTAATAAGAATGGCCATGTTATGGGTGTCTTCCAGTTGCACAAATTCCTGCTGCAACTTGGAAAAAGGCAACCCGTCAGGGACCGTGATAACCAGAATGACCGCAAATTCTCGCGCCAGACGCGTCATGGTCGTATCTTCTATATTGCAACCATGATGCTCCAGAATACTCGCAATTGCTGCGACAATTCCGGGTTGATCTGGACCAATTCCACTAATAACTGCTTTTGCCATAGTGGGCATAGTATAGCAGAAAGAATTGAGGACGCTCCAAGAGATAAATCAATTTAGGACTATTTTTTTTTGCTGAGCTTAGCCACTTCAAACAATTTGGAAAGCGACGGCAAAATTTTGCCGTCGCCATAATACTGTCCAAATTGAATCGAACTACTTGCGAGCTTGAACCAGTTTTTCCCCGCAGGAGCATATAAAATCCTGCACTTGTTGGCATGTACAGGGTTTTTTCACTTCAAAAAGCGCTCCGCAGCATTCACAGGTCAAAATGGTGCCCTGTTTCATTTCAACAGGCATATGCGGTCCTCCTTTGAAGAAACAATTCCACAGTACCCGAAAACCGCATGGCGGCCTATTGCCAGGTGGGCTATAACTGGCTAACCTCAAGGGCAACAGAGGTGTCTCCAGAGTAAAACGAGGCATCTCCCTGATGGAACTGCTTATGGAAGACCTTGCCTGTCATACGCCTGAGTTTTGAAGCCTATAAGAAGGCTTCAAGCTGTATATTGCTCAGCTTGCTTGCGATTGGAAGCGTGGCTTTCTCATCTTGGACATTCGTATTATGATGGCGGCGTATTTGTTGAGGCAGATGAGGAAGAAATCATGCCTGTTCGTTCATCCAAAGCCGAATGGCAAGGTAATCTGAAAGACGGAAAAGGCTCTGTAGAACTGGGGAGTGGGGCTTTTAAAGGGAGTTATTCGTTCCCGTCTCGTTTTGAAGATGGCACCGGCACCAACCCTGAAGAATTGATTGCCGCGGCACATGCGGGCTGCTACTCCATGGCGCTTTCTGCTGGTTTGAGCAAAAACGGTTTCAACCCGACCCGTGTGAAAACTGAAGCGAAAGTGCATCTGGAAAAAGTGGGTGAAGGTTTTGCCATCACCACGATTGAGCTGATCACTGAAGCGGAAGTTCCAGGGATTGATGAGGCGCAGTTTATGGAGCATGCGCAGGCTGCAAAGGTGGGTTGCCCGGTTTCCAAGGCGCTGGCCGGTGCTGAAATCAAGCTGAACGCCAAACTGTTGCAAACGGCTCAATAAGACTCACGTAGCATGAGCAAGATTTCGGAAACACATTCGGAAGCGCCCCTGGTATCTGTCATCATGGGGAGCCAATCGGATTGGGAAACCATGCTTCATGCGCATGAAACGCTTAAGCGCTTTGCTGTTCCGCATGAGTGTCTTGTGGTGTCTGCACACCGGACGCCCCAGTGGCTGGCGGAGTTTGCCTCAAGCGCGGAAGCGAGAGGAATCGAGGCGATCATTGCCGGTGCGGGTGGGGCTGCCCATCTGCCCGGCATGACTGCCGCTCAAACGCTAATTCCTGTCTTTGGCGTGCCGATCAAAAGCGATGCGTTGAAGGGAATGGACTCCCTGCTTTCTATTGTGCAAATGC
>DATNQC010000184.1:0-3820 GCA_036702885.1 Oculatellaceae cyanobacterium
ACGAAGGCCCTTTCCAAGGCCTTAAGGTCATCACCGACTATGGCGGAATCAAAGGACAGACCGAAGAAACCTCTAACGCAGAAATTACAGATCGCTTTAGCCGGGTTCTTTCTTTTACGCTGTATCAACGGGATCCTGTAAAAGAACCTCCTCAAGGTTTTTTGGCACGCGTGCAGCACTGGTTTAAAACGCTATGGGACAAGTTGACCAAGGCATTCAGACCACCGGAAGATATTTTTGGACTCAAACTGGCCCCTTGGACTGCAAAAAAACACCCGCTGGGCATCCTTCCCGTGAATTCTATCTCTGACGTGCCAGGTGGTAATGCTGATTTTGTCGCGCTGTCTCTCTTGCGTCTGGGTGGTTCCGAGAAAAACCAGCGAATCTTTATCCATGTGGTCGATCCTGGAGTCGGCATCGAAGATGACGGCAGCCATGATCGCACCATCCTGGTTACAAAAGAGCATGGCATCTATATTGGGCCGAATAATGGCTCCTTGGGGCTTCTATATTTGCGGCTTCTGAACGAAGGGGATCCGCCAAAACTCTACCAGATTGATGTAGAAGCACTGGAGTTGCTTGAGCGGAAACGACTCAACAATCCTACATACCGGATTCCTCCTACATTCCATGGCCGGGATATCTTCGCAGTCGCTGCCGGTTTGATTGCGGGCGGCGTGGATCCCGCTGCATTGGCCGTCCGGGATGACAGAAATAACCCTGTGCAAATAAAACCCAAAATGTTGCCGTTCGCCAAAATAGCCAAACTACCTAAAAAAGGTGAAACAACAACCGTTTACGCGCTACAGGACAATACCTTTGGCAATCTCAAACTCAACGTGCAACTTTCCGACCTTGAATACAGCTTCTACCGACAAGGCGGAAGACGCTTCCAAGTACGGAAGCCGGGAAGCGACGAATGGCTCGACCTGCCGCTCAAGCAAAAGTTCAACGACGTACCGAAAGGCGAGCTATTGCTCTATCACGGAAGTTCGGGCGGCGTTTTGCCTGGGACTCGATTCCTTGAAATCGCTGCCAACCTGGATTTTGCGGCCAAGAAACTCGGCATTTCGGATACTGAAGCCCAACCGCTTGAAATCCGCTGCATATAGCCTTATCGCCGCGTAAGGCCCTCTTCGGCTCTATGCTGCAATCGTGGACTCTTGAGACACATTCATTGCGCAAAACCAGGATTTCTGGAGAATGCGCGTTACCTCCACAGAAACTACGAAATTCGATAGAATAGACAGGGCAGTCCCAATCTGTTTAGATGGACTGTGTTTATATTGTCGATCTCCGAGAAAACGAGAGAAACTGCGGACAGGCAGAATCGGCTTGGGGCAGGAGGGTGAAAGCAAATGAAAATTGTCGTTTTTATCAAACAGGTTCCGGACAACACCAAGTTGCGTTTTGCGGATGGCAAACCAGTGACAGACGGTGCACCGATGATGATGAACCCGTTTGACGAGTATGCATTGGAAACTGCCCTGAAATTGAAAGAACAGGCAGGTAGCGATTCTACAGTCACCGTCGTGTCGATGGGCGCCTCAAATACCAAGGATATTGTCAAAAAAGCGATTGCGGCTGGCGCGGATGACGCGTTTTTGCTATCCGACGCTACACTAAACGAAGGTGACAGCACCGCCAATGCCCACGCCTTGGCCGCAGCCGTCAAAACGCTCATTTCCGACTTTGGGATTCTGGTGTTCGGGCAGATGGCTCTGGATGATGCTGAAGGGCAAACCGGCCCCAAAGTGGCGGAAATCCTAGGCTTACCGTGCCTGACGGGTGGTAAGAATGTTCAACTGAACGGGCAGACCCTTCGCTTTTTTCGGGAAACGGATCGCGGTTGCGAAGAACATGAAATGGAACTGCCGGGCGTTATCTGCATGGCAAAATGCGATTATGAACTGCGCAGCTCCAATATCCAGGGGGTTATGAAAGCGAATAAGACTGAAATTCCCATCAAAGCCACTGCAGATCTGGGTGTCTCCCCAGCGCTTGTGGGAGCTGCAGGTTCTGCAACCAAGGTGACCAAAACCTGGCAACGTCCGCCCAAAAGCGGTGGCAGGACTGTGAACGGTTCCGATGCCAAAGCGGCTGTCAGCCAGTTACTGGAATACCTCAAAGAGGCAAAAGTCCTCTAAGCATCGTCTTGGCCAGATTTGAGCATTTGAAAGGTTGGAATCATGAGTGAATTTCAAGGTATTTGGGTCATTGCAGAACTAACGCCTGATGGCAGTGTGGCTGAAGGCAGCCAGGAATTACTGACACCCGCACGACGTTTGGGGGACAAGCTCAATCAGCCCGTCACTGCGGTTATTCTGAGCGGCAACCGGGACACCTCTAGTGCAGAAGCATTGCTCGGTCGTTTGGGAGCCAATCAAATCCTGCTGGTAAAGGATGATCGGCTGGCGGAAGTTCAGGGAGAAACCTATACGGCAGCTTTATCCGAACTACTTTCGGCCAAAAAGCCGAACATTGTTTTGCTAGGTGCCTCCCCTGCCGTGTCAGATTTCGCACCGCGCGCGGCAATCCGGGCAAATGCGAGTTTCATTGCCAATGCAGTGGATCTGGACCTGAACGCGGATGGACAGGTTGAAGCCACACGGGCAATTTATGCAGAGTCTTTGCTGTCCACAGTAGTCCCGCTCAATAAGCCGCAGATGGTTTCCATCAAGAAAAAGGCTTTTCCCAAGCCGGTTGAAGACGCAGGACACACGGCCAGCGTTGAAATCGTTTCACTCAACCTTGCAAACATCAGGCCACGAACCCGGCTTGTCAATGTGGCTCAAACGGAAAGCAAGGGTGCCAAAAAGCTTGAAGAGGCGGACATTATCGTGTCCGGTGGTCGAGGATTAAAAGAAGCTGCTAACTTTAAGGTTGTGGAAGAGCTGGCAGACGCGCTGGGTGCGGCGGTTGGCGCTTCCCGCGCTGTGGTGGATGCAGGCTGGCGGCCACATAGTGAACAGGTCGGGCAAACCGGTAAAACCGTGAGCCCCAAGGTCTATTTTGCCCTAGGGATTTCCGGTGCAATTCAGCATTTGGTCGGGATGAACACCAGCCAAATCGTGATTGCCATCAACCGGGACGAAAACGCCCCGATTTTCAAAATCGCGGACTTTGGCATTGTGGGGGACGCATTGGAAATCGTGCCGGAGCTGACCCGCACCATTAAGGAGCAGAATCTGGTTCTACACGTTTAACCACCCAAAACCTTTCCACAGAGGGCAACTTTCAACACTTGCCCTCTGTGGGTTTGGTGTATCGAATCATTGAGACTTATAACTGAAGCGCCCTTGCGGTAGCGCGGTTTTCAGTTATAATACAAGCACAATTTGCAGCCATCCGGCATGGCCGAGGCTATTCGTGGAAGTGATCCGAATGGTTAGGAAGCCGCCTCGAAAGCGGTCGCCCCGCAAGGGGTTGCAGGTTCGAATCCTGTCACTTCCGAACTTCTTTCAAAACGCCCATCTTGCGCAGTAAGAGAAGCTCCTCTTTCAGCACTAGGTGGGCGTTTCCGTCTTTTACAGAAAAGTTCGAGTAGACGAATTTCAGAAATTCCTTCTTTTCGTCCTGATTTCCTGAAACCCATTGTACCGAGAGCATTTCAGGCAGTTCGAGCGCTTTTGTGATTGTCTCCTGATAGATTGTATCAGCCTGGGTAACTTTGGAAAGCTGAACCTCAATCATCTGGATTTGCTCCAGAGCTTCCCGATCCATTTCACGCCACATATCTGCGTCCAGATCCCCGCTGATCTTATCCTCATAGAGGACGCGGCGCTTGGATTGGTATTTTTTCTTTAACGCGGTTAAACGG
>DATNQC010000201.1:0-3455 GCA_036702885.1 Oculatellaceae cyanobacterium
GCTCCACCTCGCTTTGCCGACGCAGCTGCCGCCGAACATAACCGCCGGTTCTGGTCCGGTGAATTTGTCCATTCAACCCATGATTGAACGTCCTACACTCACCATCGCCTACAAACTCGGTTCCGGCTCCGAAGCTGATGATTGGGAGCTCTGCCTCTCCATGCGAAGCTGGCGGGATAACTTCACTGACGCAGATACCAACTTTGTCATCATCGGGCATCGCCCCAACTGGCTTGCCGATCACCCGCTTGTAACCCACATACCTCACCCCGACCCCTACAAGCATAACAAGGACGCGAACCTGATCCAAAAGCTAATCCGGCTCTCCATCACGCCGGAAGTGTCTGATCCGTTTATCTTCTGCTCTGACGACCAATTTCTGCTTCGTCACACCACCTTTGCTGAAATTCAAACCCCTCGCCACCTTGGTGACCTGGCGGCTGAAAAATGGGAGAAAAAACCGGAGGCTACTTCCGAGAATACATGGCAAAACCGTCTGTATCGCACCTATAAGGAGCTAAAAAAGCGCAACCTTCCCACGCTCAACTTTGAGGGGCATATCCCTTACGTTATCCATAAGAAGGACGTGGCCCGGCTGCTGGAATTTAATTTCGGTGAAGGCAACGGCCTCTGCATTCACACGTTGCTTTTCAACGCGGCTGGCATTTCTGGCGAGCCTATCTCCAGCGCTCGCATTCGCGCCAGCCTGCATGGAGCAAACCTCAGTGAGTCCATCATCGACGATAAACTGTTCAAAAAAGGCAACCTCTTCGCCAATATCGGTCCTGATTCTCTGCGCTGCCGTCACCTGGTGCAATCCCTCCAGGCGCTCTTCCCCAATCCTGCGCCTTGGGAAGCCTATTCGCCCACATCGCCGCTCAACCTTCCGAAGTTCTTCCCGGAGGCCAATCCCGTTACGTGGCCGACTGGCGAATCCGCGCGCCCGGTTCCCCTCGGCCTTCCGCTTTCCATCCCCGAAGAGGCATGTTTCACCTTTAGCCAAGCCATCAAATTCTTCGCCTATAGCAACAGCATAAAATTCTTTGTCCCCAAAGGCACGACCTTCACCGTTTCTGCTGAATGAATCGGCAGTCGAGCGCCCAATTCACCGTAAACCGTTCATTACCATGTCAGCCAATTACGACCCAAAAGGGAAACTTCCTACGACCATTCGTGATTCCCTCGTTATTTTAGCTCCTGTCATTAACGAGGAAAAAGACTTTGAGACGCTGGGCTTGTGCCTCGCTACCGCCGCTCCGGTGTTTGCGCTGTTTGATTCACCAGCCCATCTCTATCCAGAGCCGGACAAACGCTTAGGCCGCGCCATTCCCATGCTTGATTCCGAGCCCGCCTGGCAGGCATGGAAAAAGCATATTCATCCCAACACCTGGATTGTTTTGCTAGACAGTCTCTACGGCCGCAAGCGCACGCCAGAATACCTGACAAAATTCCTCGACTGGCTGATTACCCTTCCCGAGAGCGCACAAGCTGCCGGGTGCGCCGCGCCCGCCACATCTCTTTTTGAACCAGGGCCAGACGGCAGGCTTCAACTCGTCACCGGTATCGACTACAAAGGGAAATTTGTCCGGTCACACTTTGCTTATGCAGAGCGGTTTTACTTCCTCGGCGATAGCAAATACGCCCTCAGCCTTCCCCCTGACAACTTTATCCTGCCGGCCTGAAATGTCCCTTAGCGCGCGCTCACTCTTCTACTGCATCGCCTTTTCCCGTCCTGGGCAAGAAGCCTGTCGCCGTCAGGCAGTGCTCATGCTGCAATCTTTGGTGAATATTGGGGAATGGAAAGGCCGCATTGCGATCTTCACTAATAACCGCAATCATCCCCTGCGGGCCGAGCTCCCCACGGATGTGGCTTCCCGCGTGGAAGAAATCATTCTCGATTTCAACGATTGGTCATCAGGACGACAGGGCAAACTCGGCTCCTGCCGGTTCCGGTTCCGCGCTCATGAACATCTCGACGTGTCCGGCCTGGAATGGGTGATGTATCTGGACACGGATTGCATCATCAGAAAGCCTCTCGAACCGCTCATGGAGGAAGTCGCGGCCACGGATGGCGACTTGGTATCCACAAACATCAAATACTTCACGATGGCCAAGAAGAAGTTCTTCAACGGCCATCTCACCGGGCGCTATCTGGAAGAAGGATATAAATGCTCTGCCATTCAGGGCGGCATTGCCTTCTTCAAAGCCTCCATGTTCACGGAAATGTCTCGCGTTTGGGCGGAGCATGACGCTCTTCCTGGGCGTGACGGCGTGCCAGAGAAGTATGTCAACGATCAGTCCAGCCAAAACCTTCTTTGGCTGCGATGCCACCTGGGCGAATTGCCATACAAAATGCCGGTCATTTCCGAGAAACATGTGATCAACCCGCGCGGCGGCCACCGCAAGCTGCTAGGGGATACGGTCGTTGACGACATGACGATATGGCATTTTTGGGGAGAAAAGAAGCGCGATCAAATCAGGGCCGCCGAGCTTGAGTTAGAGCGGCTAGCTGCCCTGCGCGCCGATCCCCTCGCTTTCTCCCGACTGCCTGGGCTACTTGGCACCTGGCATCATGACAAGCCTGCGGAAAACCTGCACAACCATGCGTGGACGTTTCATAACAACGGCCTCGTGACCGTCGCGCCCATCCATCTGTTCGGGTATTGGCAGGCGCGGGGGGCTCGCATCGTCGTCACTTGGGAGCGGGGGTGGGGGTCAGAAGTCTTTGATTTCACGGAGGGCAGCAGCACCCTCCGCGGCAACACCTCCGGCACCGGCCACAGCTTCACACTAACCAGACAGAAGGAGCTCGCCGCTGCCCCTGAAGGATTGATTGGGATATGGCAGCACAACAAACCTGCCGACGGCATTTCCAACCAATGGGAGTTCAAACCTGATGGAACCATCCTTGTTCATGGAAAATTTTCCGGCCTTGTTGGTGACTGGTCCGCTCTTGAGGACGGTTCTGTCTGTGTCAGTTGGCGCGGCGCTCCACAGCGCATCGAACGGTTCCGTCTGCCAAAGGGAGCTTTGAAGGCCGCTTACGGAGTAAGCTGGAACGGTGCTGCCTTTGTTCTGCGGCCGCCTAGCAATCGCGAGCCGATTCAGAATCGCATCCGGCAATTTCGCATTTCCAATAATCCTCTGGCGAAAAAGCGCTATGATGATTCCGATAGCAGCCTCAACGCCACTTCGGGCTTGGATGAGTTTATTCAGGAGGCCGTTCCCGCAGTAGGCGTTTTAATTGAAACTGGGACTTACAAAGGAGTAAGCACCGCCCGATTCGCCGAGCTGCGTCCGAATTTGCGGATCGTCTCCATTGACAAACAACCACATCCAGAAGCCCAATCCTTGTTGCAGTATCGAAACGTCACTCTTCTCCAGGAAGATTCATTGGAGGCGGCCAGTGAATGGGATGATGAAAGTGTGGATGTCGTTTATTTGGACTCCGATCA
>DATNQC010000213.1:0-21557 GCA_036702885.1 Oculatellaceae cyanobacterium
GGCAAGTTCAAGCTAAAACCGGAGTCAGGCGCTGCTCCGCCGTCAGTATACCACAAGGCATCGTCGCGCCGCCGGAATCTAGCCTCTGACCCCGTAGAGAAACACTTTGTTAAGAAACGGCAAAAAAACGGCTTCAACAGCATTCATGGTAAAAGCAGAAAATTCTGTGTGAAGGGCGCTTATGGGGATTCCTCCAGTATCCACGTCATCCTGGCAAACCAGTGCCATAAACCGGTCAGCTCCAGGCGGTCCAGCGCCAGTAAACAACAATGTCCAAAAAAGCTGGGTGCTTGAGCCCACTCCGATACTACCTGTCCCGGATCCAGCAGCGCTGGCTCAGCAGGCGCTTAATCTGGCCGAGCTGTTTTACGGACAAAGCAAGTTCGCCCAAGCCAAGGAAGCCTATGATCGCGTTCTAATACTTCGTCCGGATGACTATAACATCTACAACAAGCGGGGAGTCTGTAAAGCAGCCCTCAAGGATTATAGGGGAGCGCTCGCCGATTATAACACCGCACTCTCATTGCGCCCCGACTTTTACAACGCCTGGGTCAACCGGGGCAACCTCAAAACCTATATGAAGGACTATGCCGGCGCCTTGTTCGATTATAGCCAGGCTATCCGCCTTCGCCCCTTGGACACCGTCGCCTATGAGAACCGGAGCGAGCTATACTCCGACTTGAATCGCAAGGATCTTGCGCTGCAGGATCGCGCCACCGTCATCCAACTGGAGCGCTTGAAACCGAAAAAATCAATGGGCTTGCCGGGCTGCCCTTACCGGCTGGCCCTGGTGCTTGGCAATGATGACTATTACGGTACAGAAAACGACCTGCAAGGCGGCCCCACAGTAGACACGCAAGCCATGAAGCGGACATTACAGCAAAATGGGTTTGAAGTGGTCTATGGCTTCAACATGACCAGCCTCCAGATGCAGCAAAAGGTTCAGGAATTTATCCAGAAAGCCCGTCAGCACCCAGGGGCGGTGACATTTATCTATTATTCCGGGCATGGTGGCTCGATTAACGGCAACAACTATATGTTGCCTATCGAATATGACGGCAGCGTGGATCCCGAATTTCACCAGAATGCCGTGTCAGTGGACTCGCTCTTGAAAGAATTGAAGACAGTTCCCAGTCTCTTCAACATTATGGTCCTGGATTCCTGCCGCAACCCACTCACCGGGTTTGCTTCCAGAAGCTGGGAGGCGGAACCGCGCCCCGGCCTTTCCAACACCTGGATTGAATATGCATCCCGCCCGAATGAACCGGCCTTACAAGATAACAGGCAGGGGATCTACACAAAATACCTGCTGCACTACATGAAAGATCCCAATTTAAGCCTCAAAGAAGTCTTTATGCTCGCCAGCTACGCGCTGGAGCAAGATCCTGTGGCTCAAAGCGAAAACCAGCACGCCCGCAGCCAGACCGACATCACCAAAACCGAGCCTTTCGCCGATTCCTTCTATCTTGCCCGTCCCTGTAACACCTTATACCAGCATAAACCTTTTCTCCGCAGTCTGACGGAATCCTGGGGCACGCAAGGCATCCCTCTCAGAAGGAACAGCGGAACCCTTGCTTGACCAATGTGAAGATGCTGTATTAGGACAAATCGACGTTCAGGAAAAAGCAACGCAGGCGAAGAGTTTACAAGTAGTATGACGAAGCCAAGCAGCGCATTGACGCAGAAAATGCGCCTCAGAAGTTTCGTCCTAATACAGCATCTTCACATTGGTCAGTATGATGGTGGTGGATTCGCCAGGCTCATGTTCCGGCACCACATAGATGAGATAGCAGCCCGGAATGCGGAAGCGATACATTCCCCCTTCCTTCTTATTGGCAATATGCGTAATCTTGCCTTGGTATTCGAAGGGGAATTCCTTAATGATCTCAACCGCTTCATCCACAAATCGCTTAAAGCGAATGTTCAGCTTGTTGTACTGAAACCGATAATTTGTGGTTTTTTGGATCTCATGCATGGCCGTATAGGTTCAAACGGACTACTCCGATTGCTTATCGGCCAAGGATCAAAAAACCTGAGAAAAAAACCTGAGAAATACCCTGCCAATTTGCCTTCAACCCGACTCCCGGTCGATTCAGTCCTTTTTGTAGATGGATAGGACCGGAACATGCGTTTTTTCGCGAATCAAAGACTCGATTTCATCAGCCTGCGGCGGGCTAACCGTGCGCAACTGACGGGTTGGATACGGCTTTTCACCGTGATTCCCCCGGGAGTCCAGGTGCCACTCCAGGGGATAAGGCCGCTTTGGCGTATTCAACTGCACTTCATCCGGCTGAATCTCATTGATAAGTTCCGCCAGAGCCTCCACTTCCCGGTGATTGGTCGGCATAAACATGCATTGGAGCGCCAGTTTCCCGGAATAGGCAGCCCTCAGCTTTTTAATGCCCGATACAATACCCTCCAGCGTCACTCCCGCAACAGGGCGGTTCATTTGCTTCAGCCCGGCCTCGGTCGCAGCATCCAGCTTGCAGGCCACCACGTCTGCCTCCTGAAGATCTCGAATCACGGCAGGATCATTCAAGAGCGTCGCGTTTGTCAACACCATGACCGGTTTGTGGGTGTATTCCTTAATCATATGGATGACTTCACCCAGATTAAGGGCCAGTGTCGGTTCCCCGCTACCGCTCAAAGTAATAATATCGGCCTCTTCCCAACGGCTCCGACGCAAATCATGCGCCACCTGTGCGGTAGGAACATAAATCTTCCGCTCGGCCGTTTTCAGTTGAATATCGCCCAGCTGACAATAGATGCAGTTAAACGAGCAGGTGGACTGGTTCAGCAGAAGATCGATTCCAAGGGAAGACCCCACCCGCCAGGAGTGAACAGGCCCATATACGGATGATTTATCATTTGCAACTTCCGCAATTTCGCTTTGAATGGTCATATCGGGGAATCCTTGCGCCAACCGGGGCTTTTTGATGGGCGTTTATTGATTAAAACGACGCCATGATCCTACCACAAGTGCCCGGATGATTTTGCCAAGGTCATGGCAATAGAGCCGCTGGAGCGTTTTTATTCATGCGTTAACAGGAACCCAGACAGGTGGCATGATACTTCCCCCGGTCATTCAGCAGGGATCTCCCCGGCATCCGCCTTTGACCGCCGGGCCCGTCAGCGCGCTGGCGTCACCAAACAACATTCCAGCCCAGTCCACACAATCCGACGATATCGCCATCATCTCAAACGGCACCCTAGCGCCTTCCGGACACCCGAATTCGTTGTTCCCGATCTCCCTCACCCCCGATGGCCTCCTTATTGCAAACACATTGTCCGGCAAAACACCCGTTGGCCGCCTTTCCACCAATGGAAGCTACCAGCTCGTCAACGGACAAACAGGTAATATGTTCCAGGATGAAATCCTGAAGCTGTCCTACAAGCAGGGAGAACATCCGTTTTTACGGGCTTTGCAAGCCACAGAGAGACAACGGGCGATTGCAGGCTCTGAAATCCCCTTGCTTCGCTACTGGATGAAGCAGCTGGGCTTGAGTGGCGCGGGGGTTAAAGTCGCCATCATTGATCCCTACGAAGATGACGCCAACAAAGAAAAGAAAACCAAGGAACCGGAAAGTCCAAAAGATTCTTCACCGTCCAACCTGCCACCGCTACCGCCGCCTCAGGCATTACTGGCGCCTGGTGCATTTGCTCCGCATATTCAAAAAGATTGGCGAATTTCGCAGCACAGTGAAGCCGTCAAAAGCGTGATCAATCACCCAACCTGGGGAACCGCACCCGGCTCACAAGTGGTGTATCTCCCTTCCCAGCCCACAGAGCCCCGTGAAATAAAAAATGACAATATTCTGGAACTCACCCAGCTGCTCCGAAACGATGTTTGCGGCATCTTGGATCGAAACAGCGCTCAACTGCAATGGATGATGCAATTGAACGATCCTTCGCTCCGAATTGCCAGCATCACCTGGGGCTGCACCCGCGCCTTACTGTATAGCACGGTCCTGTCCATTATTAACGAGCAAAATGAAAACAACAACACTAAATATCCGCAAATCCGCTATGCCATCCTGGGGAACAGCCGTTTTGGCACCGTTCAGGATCGTTTTCGGGCTGTCACACGCTACGTTGATCAGTTCATTATCGGGTCCGCTCCAGTCCAGCAGGCCTACCAACGTTATGTAGAAACCACCAGAAAGGCCGCCAATCGAGGGATCATTCCTGTTGTTTCAATGGCCAATGACCGTAATATGTTTAAAGATGCCCCGCCCCTTCCCTCCGGCAGCACGATGAATCTATTAGCTTGCTCCCCTTATGTCATTGCCGTGGCGGCTTCCAATACAAATCTCACGCCGGGCTATCGGGAGGATGATACGATATCTCCCTTCTCGTCTCCGGGAGATGGGCTCCGCTTCAACCCCACCATTGCCGCTCCGGGACAGGAAATAGGAACCGACACCTTCTACGGCCCCATCGCTAGAAACATGGTTCTTCAGGGCACCTCCTTTTCCACACCCTTCACCTGCGGCGTAATTGCCTTGATGCTGGAAGCCAATCCGTCCCTAAGTTTTGACCAAATCAAAAGCATCCTTCAGCAAACCGCCACTCCTATCAAAGCGTCTGTCGCCGATGCAGGTGCGGGTGTCCTCAATCCAGAACGGGCTGTGGCCCAAGCGCTTGCTCTCAGACAAGCCTCAACTTAGTCCTGTCCTCAAGCTCTCAAAAATCATGTATGATGAAAACATCTTTTGAATAGAGATAGGGGAAGAGAGACGTGCTTGGCAATCTGCTCAAAACATCATCCGTTTGGCACACCATCCCGCTGCGCCTGGTCCTGGGGCTGGTATTTTTGGGACATGGCGGGCAAAAAGTATTTGGCTGGTTTGGCGGTCCTGGCCTCCAAAAAGTAACCGAAATGTTCGCCAGTATGGGCTTTAGTCCGGTCATGGCAGCCCTAGCGGCCTATGGGGAATTCTTCGGCGGATTACTCATCCTGCTGGGACTTTTAACCCGGTTTGGCGCGCTGACTTTGGCTATCATTATGCTAGTGGCGATTTTTAAGGTCCATTGGGGGAAATTTTTCCTCCCCGAAGGGTTTGAGTATGCCTTTACGTTGCTCGGCATCTCCCTGAGCCTGCTGATTTCTGGTGGAGGGGCGCTTTCCATGGATTTATGCCTGGAGAAAAAACTCCCCTGCTGCAAAAAGGAAGATGCTACCAGCTAAACCAATCCGGAACGACGTCGGGATTGTAGTTGCTGTTCTGATTCGATGAGTTTGGCAGCACATTGGCGTTATCTCGCAGGTGCCCCGATTCGCTCAGGAAAAAATTGATCGCCTTGCCATCCGTCGGGTGATTGTTTTGATACCCATCCGGATCAATTTCAAACCAGGAAACCCGGTGTTGAGGCGTCGCGCCTGATGTGCCAAAGCCCCCGTTTATCGCTCGATAACGCAGAACTGCCCCATTGTGGAGCAGAATACACGGGAACGTTTGGTTAGACGCCGTACAGGTTGCCGGTCCTGCACCCGGCATGCCGTCAATCTGGGTGCCATTCGGCAGATATGTGACATAGTTCAGATAGGGCGTTAGCGAGGCAATACCGGTATTCTCATCCACCACGTTGTCTTTTTGGTAAGCAATATAGGCTTCGCTGATCATGGCGACCGCTTCCTTAGCCTTGGCGTTATATTCGCCATTTTGGCCACTGATTAGCACCTTTGGAATCGTAAAGGTGGCAATCACACCCAAAATAGCCAGAGCAATCAGCAACTCCGCCAAAGTAAAACCAGATTGTTCATCATGCCGACGAAAACGCATGTCCTACCCGCCATTCACTCAGGCCTTCTCTATTTCGACGGGAAATGTTCGGTTCTTTAAAAAATGTTACATCGGCGCTTTCTGCAAGCTTTTACAGGCTTCCAACGCTTCCAACAAGGCATCCAGAATGCCCGGTTCGTCAAAGGAATGTCCCGCATCCGGGATAATGCGCAATGTTGCATCCGGTAACGCTTTGGAAAGCTCCCAGGCGTTACGAACAGGGCAAATCACATCATAGCGACCATGCACAATCCAGGTTGGAATTTGCCGCAGCCGATGAGCGTCTCGCAGTAGTTGATTGTCCTCCAGCCAACACTGATTCATAAAGTAGTGGCATTCAATCCGCGCCATTGCCAGCGCGTGGTGAGCTTCCTCAAAGTTTTCAATCACTTGCGGATTCGGAATCAATTTGCAGGTCGCGCCTTCCCAGCCGCTCCAAGCCTTGGCCGCACGCAGACGAACCGATTCATCGGGATCGGTCAGTAACTCATAATAAGCGGCTACCATGTCATGTCGCTTTTCAGGTGGCACAGGCTTCAAGTATTCCTCCCAGAAATCGGGAAACAACCAACTGGTCCCCTCTTGGTAGAACCATCGGATTTCTTCCGGGCGGCACAAAAAGATTCCACGCAGAATCAGTGCCGACACTCGCTCGGGGTGTGTTTCCGCATACGCCAAGGCAAGCGTACTCCCCCAGGAGCCGCCAAACACGGCCCACTGTTCGATTCCCAGATATTCCCGCAGTTTTTCAATATCCGCCACCAGATCCCAGGTAGTATTTTCATCCAGACTCGCATGCGGCATGCTATTGCCGGCACCTCGCTGATCAAACAAAACCGCCCGGTAATGCGCGGGATCAAACAAACGCCTGTGTTTTGTGGATATACCGCCACCAGGGCCACCATGCAGAAAAACCACCGGCTGCCCCGCCGGGTTTCCAACTTCCTCAACATATAATGAGTGCTTGTCCGAAACCGGCAAATAAAACGTATTGTAGGGTTCTATCTCGGGAAACAGGGTTCGCATGGGTTGACCTCCAGCTGCGACTCGTTATAGCGTATCCGGGCTTATTCCCATCCGCAAGTATCAGTACTTGCGCTTATGAATAATAATAGCGTTTCCTTCAGTGTCCTGGACAACCGCCATCCGGCAAACCGGCGATTCAATATTCTCCATCAGGAAAGGAACGCCCGCTTCTCGGAGCTGTGCAATCGTTTGCTCCAGATCGTCCACTTCAAACGCAATGGATGGCCCATTGGCAACGGGAACCTGTCCTTCAAGATTCATCAAGCAGAATGCCGCCCCCTTCACATCGTATTCCACCCAGATCCCATTATCAGATGCCATCGCTGGCGTTAGATTCAAAACAGATTCATAGAATCGGCGCGCACGGACCATATCCTGGACTGGATAAACGGTAAACGCCACCTCCTGAACGCGAATCGTCGTTTGTGACATGACGAAGCATCTCCTCCCAAACAGCACATCTGAGCAGGATAGCTTGAAAAAATCGCTTCTGTATGAGCAGTATCAATTTGGGCTTTCAGCTTTTTTCCGTTAGAATATTGGAGCGGGTGAGCCCCTGTGGCGGAATGGTAGACGCTGCGGACTTAAAATCCGTTGGTCGCAAGATCGTGCCGGTTCAAGTCCGGCCAGGGGCACACCTTCCCCCCCCATACATAACTCAGAAAATCTTGCGGCGTTGTGCAAATTCCAGAATCGAGACTGACTCTCTCGAAAGCTGTCTCTTAGTAGTTACATCTTACGATAATTCTTTTTTGCTGTTTGAGGTATCAATAGCTAACCTACTAGTGACAAGCAATGAGTAAAAACTTAGTTTGAGGCAAAAAAGACTTAGGGTCCCAGCCAGCTGTCAAGATCAACCCAATAGAGTCTCTTGGCTCCTGCAAAATAGGTTTTATGACAATATATAGGAAGCCTATTTCTTTTAAGAGTTATGCAAGCATCTGGTAAGTCACATTTAAACTTCTTTTCTTTACCATTGAGATAGAGAGCAAAGCGAATAGTTTTAGACTCTATTCCGGGTGCAAAGACGATATCATGCTTTTGATTATTTTGCTTTGGCTTACCTTTCAAATCAACCAAAGACTCAATAGAACCGACATCAATTGTGGCTATATGTTCTCCATTTAATTCTTTGAAATGAGGAATGGACAGTGTTTCCCCCAAGATCGAATTGTTGGAATTCTTAATATGAACTTGCCCGCTCTCGTGTATTGAAAGTTTCAGAAAATCTTTGGGAGTATTTTGCGTGTAACACGTAACCTGAGTTTTAACCTGGTTTTCTTGGAAATACCCTACTCCGCAATCAAAGCGAGCTTTTGGCGAATAAGGAGAAATATATAGGCTAGCATCGCTTTTTGTAAAACTAACATTAAAAACCTTCTTATACTTATTTTTATACAAGATTAAATATCGGAAACTCCTCGGCATAGGGATATTCTATCTTGTTAACAGGTGGTTTTAGATGGTTTGTTAAGCCTATTCACAAATAAAGCTCGTAAACCAACGCACTTCCGTCGAACATCTCTCAAGCCCCTCAACCATGCCGTCTAGAAAACGACCAGGCCTCTTTATGCAGGACTTCCCCTTCTACAATGTTGATGCGCCGATGTATCTCAAAAGGATTAGGCGCTTTTTTCGGCCCAAACAAACGCTCCTCGGAGTAGTCCACCTCTTTGGTCAGGATAGCATAGGGCATTTCATGAATATTAATCTTATTCCGTTTAATAATCTGGTAATCCATTTGCCCGCAGTGCTGGCAATACCGATACAGTGGGCGCACCTTGCCATCCATGCCGCGGGACGGATGCCGCTTGGAGCCGCAAGTCCGGCAACGGCATAACGTCCACATCAGGAGCACTTTATATCCGCAATCCGGACAGTACCCTGCTGTGCTCGCTTGACCCGGAACCGCTTGAACCCTTGGATGTTCGCACTCACCGCCGAGCAGCGTTTGATAAAAGGCGGCCAATGCCTTCAACAGCTGCATCTCTTCCCCATTCGTAAGTTAGTTACTCACAACAACCCTTTGAATATCCCTATTATACCGCCGTCACCTCAAAAAACAATCAAACTCGTCTGTATGGGGGAGCGAATACCAGAAAACTTCATGAATCTCCTCCCGTTTCAAATCCCTTTTCATAATAGTCCATACCAACTGGAATTCTATACATCCGTCAGTCCCAAATCAGCGCTATAGCTATGGCTCTCCTTCTGCATCATTCGCTTTCTCCGGTAAAAGTTCAATCGTTGGGATAATTGTAACAGTCTATTTACAAAGTAACACAAGTAAAAAAGGTGCCAATTTTATATAGGCGCGACCTTGATCGCAGGTCTTGCAATTCAAGTGGGAAAAGTGTTCCGGCCATGCTTGGCAGGTCGGAATGCATCATAATTCGTTTGGGTTTCATAGCAAAGAGAACGCATTAGGAGTTAACCAATGCCAGGTTTATCCGTTTTTTCCTGGTTAGCCGGTGGCTTTCCATCCGGTTCGGGCACTAAAATTGCCGAAGATATCCGACAGGCTTTGGCTGCGGCAGGGAGTCCCCTACTTCCGTGGTTGACGGAACAGGAAACCGCAAACGATGCTGAGGAGGTTTCATGAGTCACTAAGTTTGCAGAGGGGGAAGAGAAGGTACTGCCTACCAGGCAGATACCGAGTCATACCGAGTGAGTGCTGGCGATTTGCATTGCCTATCAGTCGCCAGTCACAGGCCGAAAGCGCCGCCGCTTTCGGCTTTTTATTTTGTGCTTATCTGGGCAACAGGATGCGGGAAATTGCATTATGCTCCTGTTCGGACACATACAACGCATTGTTGACTGTATCCAGATACAGGTTGTAGGGCTTGCCAATACCGGTTGCCAGCACACTGGCCTTGCCAGACGCATTGATGCGCACGACATTATTCAAAAGATAGTTGGCCACATATAACTCATTGTTTTTTGGGTTGTAGACCAAACCAATGGGCCCCTTCAGCAGTTCGCCCTGCGCAAAAACGGTTTTGTCTCCATTTGCGCCAACCTTGTAGATTTGGTTCTTGGTGTAGTTGGCTACATACATAAAACCACCCGGCCCAATGGTGATGCCGGTTGGTCCATCATAACCTCTGGAAAATACCTGCAACGTCGGCTTGTCCACCACAGGAGCAGGCGCCGCCGGTTTTAAAGCAGGCTTCAGTTCCTCAATCTTCGCCTTGGCCTGCGCGTATTTCGGATCCGACGGCGGAATCTGGGAAAGAATACTCAGTGCTTCCTCGGTGCGGGAAAGTTTTTCCAGCGCCAAAGCCAGATTATATTTTGCCTGAGTGTCTGTCGGGCGCAAGTTGACCGCTTTTTGGAACATCTCTCGGGCCGACTCGTATTGTTTCATCTGGTAGTACAAAGAGCCAATGTTGTAGTAGGCGTCGGCGTAATTCGGATCAATTTCCGTGGCGCGCTGAAACTTCTTGATGGCTTCCGTCGGTTTACCTTGCTGGTAAGCTTCCATACCTTGGTTGTAATTCCGGATGGCTTCCGGAGAAGTCTGCGCAAAGGCAGCAGACGCGATTAAGGATGCGGCCAGGAGCAATGACAATCGCGAACGCATCGTTTTCAGTGCAAACATACCCATCTCTGCTTTCTGTACTCAGGAATCTGTTAAGAAAAAGACTTCAGAACCCATGTGTCTACTGCGTATTATATAATACGGACAAGCCATGGCGGGTCAACTCTAAAACAGCCATCATATCGCATCTTGGGGGTATCGGCACCTTGCTTTCACTGGAAGAAACACAACTGAAGCTGAAGGATCTCCGCCAGGCCCTCGCGTATGAAAAAGAGCACCGGTACATTGATGTCCAGGGACGTAAAAAGACTTTCTCTCGTTTCGTTTACGAAACGCTCGGCGACTTGCAGACTGTATCCCTGGAAGAAAGCCAGGAGCTGGATGCGCTCCGTCGTCGATTTTTGCAATACCGCTTCATGGATTTGAGCATGCGCATGAGCATGCTGGAGAGTCTGGAAGGCTTGCTGGCACGCTTCCGTCAACAAGGCCCCGCCTTGCACCGAAAGACCACCACCACCCGGCGGGAGCAATCGGTTCACAATTTGGACGTACAGTATTTAAAAGGTGTGGGTCCCCGTCTGGCACAGCTTCTCAATCAGATTGGCGTCAAGACGGTGGAAAACCTGCTGTACTACTTCCCCAGACGATACCTGGACTACAACAACCGGGTCAAAATCGCTGAATTAAAGCAAGGCGAAGAAGTCACCGTCATCGGCGCCATCAAGAGCATTAGCGCCTATAACGCCAAAAACCGAAACATTTCCATCGTCACACTAGTCATTGCGGATGAAACCGGGCAAGCCTGTCTGAGCTGGTTTTTAGGAAAAGCCAATCGCTCCTTGCTGGAAAGTTATAAAAGTCGCTACGTCAAGGGAACAGACGTCATGGTGTCCGGAAGGGTGAAGTGGGATAACTACAAACGCCTACCGGCCATCGACAACCCGCAAGTGGAAATCCTCAGCTATCAGGACGCTTCCAGCGTCCAGGAATCCGACTCGCTTCATGCAGGCCGTATTGTTCCCATCTACGCATTAACCGAGGGACTCAACCTCAAATTCTTAAGGCGCGCCATCTATCAGGCGCTGCAAGATCACCTGGACAATCTGGCCGATCCGTTGCCGGAAGATTTACGCAAGCGCTACCAACTGATGGATCTGCAAACAGCGTTGCGGCAGATTCATTTCCCGGAAACGCGGGAGCTGGCAGCACGAGCCAGAGAGCGCCTGGTCTTTGATGAACTATTTTACGTGCAGCTTCGGCTCGCCCTGATGCGACAACAATACAAGCGCACCGTCAAGGGACTTTCGCTGAAATATTCCGAAAACGGTTATGCAGCGCAACTGAAGCAACGACTTCCATTCCGGCTGACAAACGCACAGGAGCGGGTGCTGGCTGAAATCGCCGCGGATTTAGCTTCTCCCGAACCCATGTACCGCATGCTCCAAGGTGACGTGGGAAGCGGGAAAACGGTTATTTCCGCATTGACATTACTTGCGGCAGTCGAAAACGGATATCAAGGCGCGCTCATGGCCCCGACTGAAATTCTAGCCGAACAGCATTACCGCAAATTCATCGAGTGGATGACGCCACTGGGTCTGAAAATCGGCTTATTCGTCGGAAAATCGGGTGCAAGAGAACGCCGGGAGCTCCGCCAAAATTTGCTCAACGGACAGATCCACATTGCCGTAGGAACGCATACGCTCATTCAGGATGATGTGGAATTCGCCAACCTGGGCGTGGTGGTGGTCGATGAACAACATCGCTTTGGGGTGCGTCAGCGGACATTGCTCAAAAGCAAGGGCAATCACCCGGAAATGCTCACCATGACAGCCACCCCCATTCCGCGGTCGCTCGCCATGACCTTACATGGCGATCTGGATGTTTCCATCCTCGATGAGCGCCCACCGGGGAGGACACCCGTGAAAACCATCCTGCTCACTCATACGCAGATTGGGCAGGCTTATCAACTCATCCGACAGGAAATTCTGAAAGCCAGGCAGGCCTATATCGTCTTTCCGCTCATCGAGGAATCGGAAACCCTATCCGCCAAGGCCGCAGCAACGGAAGCGGAGCGCCTGCAAGCGGAAGTATTCCAGGATTTGAAAATCGGCCTGCTTCACGGCAAAATGCGTCCGGAAGAAAAAGATGAAGTCATGTCCCGTTTTGCGGCAGGCGAAACCCATATTCTGGTCAGCACCACCGTGGTAGAGGTCGGAGTTGACGTGCCAAATGCCACGGTGATGGTCATTGAAAACGCGGATCGCTTTGGTTTGTCTCAATTACACCAATTGCGGGGCCGTGTGGGCCGAGGGCAGCATCAGTCCTACTGCATTCTAGTTTCCGATACACGCGCGGAAGCCACCATGACCCGACTGAGCATTCTGACAGAAAGCGAGGACGGATTTTATATCTCCGAAAAAGATCTGGAGCTTCGGGGACCCGGTGAATTCTTAGGCACACGGCAGAGTGGATTGCCGGATTTTGTGCTGGCCGACCTGATCGAAGATCGGGACGTTCTGGAGCGCGCCAAAGAAGCCGCAACTCACATTGCCAACCATCCGGAATACCTTTCCAGCCATCCGGACCTGCTCAATATGGTCCATCAAAAAACAGAAAGCACCTTTTCCGTCTTAGGGGCTGGATAATCTCCACCCCTTGAAGCAGCACGGCAAAATCAACATTCATTGAGTGAGGGCAGTAAGATGCACAAATTTTACGGAGGCGCACAAGACAGCCACGCAGAACATCCGGATGTGACCGGACGTTACTATGTCCCTAACTTTCCCATTGGCGAAGGAAAAACCGATTACGAAAAGTACCTGCGGACAACAGAGCTACTGAGTCTGCAAAAGACACCGGAAGAATCGGTCAGCCCTGAGGAATTATTGTTCCAGGTGACGCATCAAAGTTCTGAACTATGGATGAAACTGATGCTGTATGAACTGGATCGCGCTATCGACGCCATTCATCGGGATGCGCTTTGGGCCGCCTGCCGTTCGTTCAAGTTAATCCATGATTGCCAGCGCATTCTGGTGCAGTCGGTCGATCTCATTGCTGAAAACATCAGCATTGTGGAATACGGCAAGATACGCACCGCACTGGGACAAGGAAGCGGCATGGAATCTCCGGGCTTTAACCGTCTACTGGAAACTCCGGCCAGGCTATGGGATGCATTCTCCGATCTGTTGCAGCGCCGAAACATTGCTCTGAAAAACATTTACGCGCAATATGAAACGCACGGCGATTTGCATGCACTGGCTGAATGTCTGCTTACCTTTGATGATTTATTTCATCGGTGGCGCACGCATCACCTGGCGCTTGTTGCTCGCACTATTGGTTTGGATGCACATTCGCTGAAAGGGCTATCCACGCAGGTTTTGCAAAAAGGCATTAAAACCCGCTTCTTCCCGGAACTTTTAAACTTACGCGGGGAACTCACCAACGAAAGCGGCCTGGCTTATGGCGGCAAACCGCTTCCATAATTTATAGAACTCGCTCCAGCTCCAAATAAGTAGAAACGGAACACAGCGAATACACTGTATCCCGTTTCCACGCGTCAAAAAATTGATACGTAATGTTTACTTTTCAACGGTGCGCTTGAGGTTTGCCAAGCCCTGTTCAAAACAGGAGCCGAGCATGCGATCCATTACCAAACCAAAATAGCGCATAACGTATGGAAGCTCGGTATCAAAAGCCCAAACCACCTGAGTGCCCTGACCGGATGGTTGCAACCGCCATTCGGCTAAGGATTCTTCCGAATTCCCCATACTTAAATGAACCTGCACCAGATGGGGCGCATCCAGCTTGGTAATCACCATACGGCCTTTTCCAATCTTTTTACCGTCCCATTCATAAGTGGAACCAACGCCAGAGCCGGATACCTGAAACTTGACCGAGGGATCCTGCGCCCCAAAGGGGTCCCACTGGGGATATTGGTTCAAGTCGGAAACAACCGAAAAAACAGTTTCGGGTTCTCGTCCAATGTAGAGCGACCGCTCAATATGCACCTGCTTTGGGAGAAACGCGGGGACAAGCAGAATAATAACCGCGACTGCAGGTAGTGCAATTAGAAACCATTTAATGAATTGCTGCATGGAAAATCCTTACTCGAAAACAGACTTGCTGATGTGTGTGCAAACAGCTGGTAATACTATCGCGAAATATCGCCCTAGTGTAGCAAAGATTGCTCGAATAGATCCAGAAAGTCCGATCGCGCGGCACGGGCGCTTTTTGCTAAAATGGAATAAGGATTCCGTTATCACTGGTTGGGAGAGGCTTGACGTGGCGGCCAAGTTAGAGGGTTCTAGTCCCCGTAAGGGTTTTAATAAAGTAGTTTCCACCTACCAGGAAGCGCTGGCAGGTTTTGCGGATGGCATGACGGTGATGGTGGGCGGGTTTGGCCTGTGCGGTATTCCGGAAGGACTCATCAAAACCGTCTCCGAAATGGGCGTTAAAAACCTGACCTGCATTTCCAATAACGCCGGTGTGGATGGCTTTGGACTGGGGCTTTGGCTGGAACACCGACAAATCAAAACCATGATTGCCTCTTACGTTGGGGAAAACGCCTTGTTTGAGCAACTGTTTCTATCCGGCGAGATGCAGGTTATTCTCACGCCGCAGGGAACGCTGGCTGAAAAAATTCGCGCTGGCGGCGCGGGCATTCCAGCATTTTACACAGCCACCGGGTACGGCACAGTGGTTGCGGAAGGTAAGGACACCCGCGAATTCAACGGACGGATGTACGTGCTGGAAGAATCCCTACGGGCGGACTTTTCCTTGATCCGCGCCTGGAAAGCCGACACCATGGGCAACCTGATTTACCGGAAAACAGCCATGAACTTTAACCCCATGATGGCCGCCGCTGGCAAAATCACCGTTGCAGAAGTGGAAGAAATTGTTCAGCCGGGCGAACTGAACCCGGAACATATCCACACGCCAGGCATATACGTGGATCGTGTGATTCAAGGCACTTTTGAAAAACGTATCGAACAGAGGACCACCCGATGAGCTTGAGCAGGGAACAGATCGCACAGCGCATCGCGCAGGAGTTAAAAGACGGCTATTACGTGAACCTGGGAATCGGCATTCCCACCCTGGTGGCCAACTACATCCCCAAAGGCATTGAGGTCCTCTTTCAGTCGGAAAACGGCCTGCTGGGCATGGGGCCCTTCCCCACGGAGGATGAAGTCGATCCGGATCTCATCAATGCCGGTAAGCAGACGGTCACAGCCGTCACAGGGGCCTGCTTCTTTTCTTCCGCGGAAAGTTTCGCCATGATCCGTGGCGGACATGTGGACCTCACCGTTCTCGGTGCATTTGAAGTCGATCAGGAAGGCAACATTGCCTCCTGGATGATTCCAGGAAAACTGGTTAAAGGAATGGGCGGCGCAATGGATCTGGTCGCCGGGGCGGAAAACATTATTGTCGCCATGGCCCACGCCAACAAGGCGGGAGAATCCAAAATCCTCAAAAAATGTACGCTACCCCTGACGGGTGTGAACTGCGTGAAAAAAGTTGTAACGGATTTGGCCGTTCTGGAGCTAAAAGACGGCAAATTCCAACTGCTGGAGCGGGCTCCGGGCGTTTCCATCGAGGAAATCCAGCGCCTGACCGAGGCGAACCTGATCATTCCCGATCATGTGCCGGAAATGCGCCTGAGCGCCTAAGTCAGAGCATTAGCAGGCAGAACAGTGGGCCCTTAGACTACCTTTTGGGCGCTGGATGGGCTGCCTTTTTCGCAGCCTAATGTGTTCTAAAAAAATTTTAAGGGAAGCTGAAACTTTTCCCCCGGATTGTGCGTAGTAGACTTGTAATGCCAAGGGGCATTGATGGAACAATCGCCTTCCAATGACGCTCTTGGTATTATGCCAAGCTCCGGGCGCAGGTGTCCCACCAGCGGCACCGATTTTTCCCGGATGCGGCGCGCGATGACGCATCGCCCGAAGGAGACAAACGCATGAATCGAACTTTATGGAAACTCAGCGCCGTGTTGATGCTTCCGCTTGCGGTTTTCGCAACTAGCGCATTCCCCAACGCTTCCGCCATGCCCAAAGGGCAAGTGGAACGGGGTGAGGTCCGCCCTCACAAGCCGGAATTCGCTGAAAATCACAAGCGGATTATCGAACAGCTCAACCTCTCGGAAGAGCAACAGGCTCGCATCAAAACCATCCGGGAGCAGGGAAAAGCGCAGGGCAAAGCATTACACGAGGAAATCAGAGCAAAGCGGCGCGAGCTAATGACCTACCTCAAGTCGCCAAACGCCAGTGAAGCCAAGGCGCTAGCGATTCAGTCGGAAATTGATGCTTTACAAGCCAAGCTTAGCGCCAAACGCATCCACGTTTGGTTCCAAATGCGGGAGGTTCTGACACCGGAGCAATTAAAACAGTTGCAATCCTTGCAAAAACCACGCCCGCGTTAAGCCGTTCGGCACAAGACGGGAAAAAACCCGTCCTCTCCATTAAAAGTATGTTTGGATAGCTATCCGTTATGACTTATACGTCAAGCAGCACCCTCAAGCCTGCTCAGGTCAGCGAATCTGAGTTGCTGGCCGCTGCCGCCAAGGGTGATCAGAAAGCGTTTCGGGTGTTAGTCAACCAATACCTGCCACTGGTCTACAACTACCTGTATCGAATGACCCAGAACCACGAACTCAGTGAAGAAATGAGCCAGGAGACCTTTGTGAAAGCCTACCGGAATCTGAAAACCTTTGACTGCCGCCGGCCTTTCAAGCCCTGGTTGCTTCGGATTGCGGCAAACGCCACGCTGAGCGAACTGCGCAAGCAGCGTAAAGTCGTTTCCCTTAACGCACTCCAAGAGGATGGTGGTTTTAACGAAATGGAGCATCAGGTTTCCGAAGATATGACCCTCCGCCTGGAACAGGAGCTGGACGCGCATCAGGTGCAGCAGGCTTTAAATCGCCTGGATGAAAAATATCGTAACGTGCTTTTGCTCCGCTACCAGCAGGAATTAAGTTACGAGGAAATTGCAAGCGCCATGCAGACGCCGTTAAATACAGTTCGCACCTGGCTGAAGCGGGGACTCGAAAAGTTTAAAGACACAATCCAGGAGATTGCCGTATGAGTTTCGCAGAGACACCAGCCTGCACCCGGGCCCATGACCTGTTACTGGAAGCATCGCTCGCGTTGCCGGATGAAATCTTTTTGAACGAACAGGATGAAGCCTTCCTGTCTGAGCATCTGGCCACCTGCAGCCGGTGCGCCAGCGAGAAACGTCGGCTATCTGTATTGACGACTTCTTTAAGACGGCTCGACACGATCCCCGTGCCCTCCGGCCTGGAAGAACGCATTATGCAGGCAGTGGAAGCGGATAGCGCTGGACAAGCCACCAAGACCGAACAGCGCGCCGCGACTGGTGGCCGCTTGCGTCCGCTGCTGGCAGTAGCCGCAAGCTTATTACTACTGGCCTTGGTTCTTCCGTCGCTGATGGATGGCAACCATCCCAGCAAACAACACCACCGTTCGGAAGTGGCCATGAACAACCCCCAGCCCGCCGCCCCGGAAGCTGTTCGCCAAAGCAAGCCGCAAGTGATGCAAAAGGCTGATCCGGCTACTCAGCAAGCCGCTCCGACGCGAGAACCAAATAAACTGGTATCGCCTCAGCAGCAGAAAGTTAAGGTGCTCATTGCAGAGGAAACCTCCCCAGTGGATACGTCCAGAATCGCTTCGGCAGCCCCAGTCTTGAGCCAGGCGGATGACCTCCTTTTGCCCATGGAAGAGGGCGAGCCATTCGGTGATCCGGTAGGCAACCTGGTCGGTTTCTAAGCCCTGCTGAAAACATGACGTTGTCCAAATCCCACCCCCAGCCGGGTGGGATTTGTCGTTTGGGATTCTGCGTATCGCTCAAATGGCGTAAAATGGTCTAAACGCTCCCGATACTTTGACATCCTAACGATAGCGGCGTTTGGATAACAGGTTTTAAGACATGCCAATTTTTTATTATCCCCTGGTCGGGCTGGTTGCCGGTGTCTTTAGTGGCCTGGTAGGCATTGGCGGCGGCATTATCATTGTGCCGGCGCTGGTTTACCTGTTTGGCTTCACGCAACAAACGGCCCAAGGGACCACCCTTGGCCTCCTGCTCTTTCCCATTGGCATTTTGGGCGCATTGGAATATTACCGCCAAGGACACGTAGATTTTCGGGTAGTGGTGTTGATTGCCCTTGGATTCATTTTGGGGAGTCTCTTTGGCGCCAAGTTTGCCCTGATGCTTCCCGCCGCCGTGCTAAAACGGATCTTTGGCTGTGTACTGCTGCTGATAGGGATCAAAATGATTTGGGGTGGCTAATTTCGTTATACAGTTTATTAAACAAAATTATCTTTTTCGGTAATCGAGTCTAGCCTTTTCACGGTTATAAGATTACACATTCGCCTAATATATCGAATGACACAAGCCACATAGAATATCACCGTGGGATGTCTACCAACGTGGCTACCACAAAAGCTCCCGTCTCAATGCGGGAGCTTTTTACCACCCGTATCACAAGAATTAGACACTTGGCGAATAGTCAGTCAATACTTTTCAGATTCATAATGGACAAACTGGCAAGGTTTGACTGTCTTTCTCTTAATTTTCCCTGCGAAATCAGTACCGTTCCAAACCTGCCTGCTGATACGGCTTTGATACGTATCTTCAGATTTATACGTACTCGGTCTACGTATTTCGCTCTACAGTCCGCCGCAAGCAGGAGAATGATTGGATGAAAAAGCTTCACAACCATTTCTCTCCAGGCTATCCTAGCCGCCTTGATTCTTCCTACGCTGAACCGCTGACCTTTGTGGAAGCCGTTAAAACCTACCTTATGCTTCTGTTGGGTGTGGGAATTTCCGTACTAGCCTTTTATTACTTGATGCCGTTTTAACCCGGTTCAACCAATTCCGGCTGATTAAAAGAGGGGGCGTGCCATGTCTGGGGAAAATCCTTTTGAGCCTTGGGAAAAATACCTGGAAGATCTTCGCCGGATTGCGAAGGCCTTTTACCAGGCTTATCGCCTGACAGGCACCATCAAGATGAAATTTGGCGTGCGTGCCATTGAGGACAGCGATGGAAACAGCGTGATAGAAGTTTCCGTTAGCCCGCTGGATGCCAAGGCCGCCACCGCATTGGCAGACAATGAGCATGCGCAACACATGTCATTTCTGGAAACCATGGTTCCCGCTGCGTTGCTGGGATACCAGTTCATCCTGCATATCGAAGAAAAAGGCAGTCAGGATGTGAACATCTGCATTGTGGAATCTCACCCTCCCTTCCTCACTGTTGCAACACAAAGTTGATTGCACACGTCAGTAGCCAATTAATTCCCAAAGTGACAACCAGCAGGATCAGCAGATGGCTCCCCCAGAGTTTCTGCCAGAAGCCGGGGGTGGGGTGCGGGTTGAGCCTGAATTTATTGAGCAACTCCTCACCCGCCTGAATGCCTTTCAACAACTGGAAATCCGAAGGCGGCTTGGTGGTGAAGTGCCGTTGCACCCAAAAGCCGATGGGGCGCCAGAATTTCCATATCAACAACAACCATAAGCCGGTATACAGAACCAATCCAAACCAGTGAACCGATGGAGCGAGTGCTTTCAGGGAAAAAGCCAGCGCTTGGCATCCTGCCAGCAACGCAATGAGATTGGTGCCACATCGTATGTGCGTTCTGGGTTGCGTTCGGACGGATTCCAGCGACAGTGGCAAATCGCGCTCAATCGCAGAGACAGTCATGTGTTCCGCAGCATGGAAGCCCGCCACCGATGAAAAGCGAATCAAGGCCAGAAACGACAGAAGCGTAAATTCTACCTGAAAGAGCTCGTATGCCCAGGATGGCCACAGATTCACCTGGGGCCAAAGGCTCCCCAAAACACTGAACGCCAATAGGGAAGCCCAATCTAAAAGAGAAACCACCACTCCAAAAAGAAGCCCAGTCAGCGCCAATTCTTTCCAACCCAAGCCCCCGGAGTGAATCCCACTGGTAAGGTAAACCCCGAACGGTGTGGCAAAACCACCAACCCTTGAGGGCTTCAACAACCCGCTTTGCAACAGATAATACCGCGTATAACAGGCGCATTCCCCCGTATACCGGTTTTTAGAATCCACAATCGGGATCAACGGCAGATTATAGACCTCAAATAAGCGAAAAGCATCCTCCACCGCCTGATCAGAAAACAGAGACACCGGACCTTCTATCAGTTGCTCAGCGCGCTCCAGCGTCAGGGATGGCAAAGCATCTCCCATCAACAACCGATCCTGCCGAAGAATGCCTTTCAATCGGCGGTCCTTATCCGTAACTGGCAGCAAGCCATTCTCTCCCAACCTGCTCCACCAGGCTTTCCGCTTTGCTTTCAAAGCAACCGGCTTGACGGATACGGCAATCAAACGAACCGAAGCCCCCGACCAGCCCCGACAGTCAGATGGTTTGGATTCCAACGCAGTTTGCATATTTAGCTCCTGACAAGCATTATAGGTGGTCAGTCACCGGAATTCCACAGGAGGCATCCAGCTATGTTAGGATGAGGTGAGGCTCCGGTTGACGGTTGGGGCCATACAGAATCCGGCCCGTCAAAATGCCCTGCTTGCCGGAATGAATCATATTGACCTTCGGGAAAACCACTGATGAACGCATCCATTACCAGAAAAGCGCTTTTAGAACCCTTTCAGCGATTTTTTCAGCAGGAAACTGCCGGTGGGATTGTGTTGCTTCTGACAGCTCTTATCGCCATCATTTTGGCCAATTCACCGTGGCAGGAAGCTTATCAGGCGCTTTGGCATTATCATCTCACCATCGGGGTAGAGAATTTTTCGCTTTCTATGCCTTTGCACGCCTGGATTAACGACGGGCTGATGGCGATTTTCTTCTTCCTGGTAGGCTTGGAAATTAAACGGGAATTGCTGGTAGGCGAATTAGCCCGCCCTCAACAGGCCTGTCTGCCAATTCTTGCGGCAGTTGGCGGCATGGCAGTGCCAGGCTTGCTGTATATCCTGCTGAATCCACCTGGAACACCCTTTAGTAAGGGGTGGGGAATCCCGACCGTTACTGATATCGCGTTTTCTCTGGGTGTTCTGGCGCTCTTGGGCAAGCGCGTCCCCTTGTACCTCAAAGTTTTTTTGGCGGCCCTGGCCATTGCGGATGACTTGGGAGCCATTTTAATCATTGCGTTGTTCTATTCCGGCAATCTTCACTGGGAGTTTCTGCTTCCCATTGGGTTGATTCTTGC
>DATNQC010000238.1:0-2885 GCA_036702885.1 Oculatellaceae cyanobacterium
GTATAAAGGTGCGACTTGGACTATAACAGCTTTTAGTCAACAATCGCCTTAACCAAAGCATCCGTTGCATCGGCATAAAATTCGATATTGATCTTCGTAGCCATTTCGTCAGGA
Organism: Oculatellaceae cyanobacterium; assembly: GCA_036702885.1. Classification (GTDB taxonomy): domain Bacteria; phylum Cyanobacteriota; class Vampirovibrionia; order Vampirovibrionales; family Vampirovibrionaceae; genus DATNQC01. The sequence continues at coordinate 115 of DATNQC010000238.1, forward strand.
AAATCAAACAGTTGCCTTCGAGAGGATATAGGCATTAACAGCGTCGTAGCTCCTTTCTCGAGGGCCAGTTCGGCCACAGCAACCGGATTTGGTATCATCTCAATTGAACCGCCAAGGTTTAAGGCTCCGACTATGATCAATCCCCCCTTGACGCTTCGTTCAATTAGGGCGCTGCAAAGCGCAATCAGCACTGGCAAACCGAGTCCCTGGCCTGAACGTTCCACGTCCATAGCGCGTAATTGGATTGAAAACTCATGCGCGCGCGGATCGCGGTCACCAACCAGTTCTTTGGCTCTAACATACAGATTCTGTTCTCCGTAACGGACGCTCTCCCGAAATGCCGGCGGAACGGGTGAGTTAAGAATTTTTACCCCACTGCCAGGACCAACGGTAACCTCTATTCGATACAGAGCTGGGGAAGCGTCCTGACCGCCGGGGCTGATCGCCCATACCTGCCCTGGAGGTAAAGGGTCACTGTCAATGGTTTCGTCACTATGGAGTTCCGGCGTGGAAACAAACTGTTCCACCCCATCTACTCCCATGGAGAAGCTGAAATGAGTATTTCGAAATTCAGTCTTAAGGCAGCGCTTTTGCTGTTCCTTCACCCTGCGACGCGATTCCAGGGCAATACGGACGATCTTTTCTAGCTCTTCATCAGGTATCGGCATCTCGGGATCAGGGAAAAGCAGCTTGATCAGGCCGCTAACGGTTTTATTGACGGCTTCAATATCACGACCGCTGAGCGCTCCTCCCCAGTTAACCCTACCCTGCAACACGGAAACCCGGCTACCATCACGGAGTTTGTGCCAGCATTCGGAGAGAAAGTCGCTAACTAAACCAAAATGATCCGTAAGATGAATATTTGGATTGAGCTTGGGAAACTCCCACCCTGGAACATACGCGTGAATACGGTCCATAAAAGCCGTATCATCCCGCATCTCCGGCGGAAGTGGACTAAATAAATGGCCGATGCGTTGCTGCTGCTGAACATCCATATCAAAATTCCCCAGCATTACAATGGAGCCGGAAGCACGAATACTTTCCTTACCGCGGGAAAATTCGCCAGAGGCCATGTACCCTTTCATAATGTTGACGCCGTCTTTCTGATCGAAGGATATACCAGATACTTCATCAAAGCACACGACATCATAGTGGCAGACAAGACCACGTTGTCCGGTGGCATTATTCACAAACATTTTAGCCACTGTGGCTTTACCGCCTGAAATTAAATGGGAGTAAGGAGAGATTTGTTGAAACAAATGGCTTTTGCCGGTCCCCCGGGGGCCTATTTCAACAAGATTGTAGTTGCGCTCTACAAAAGGCACCATCCGCAATAAGGCGATATTCTGAGCCCGTTCTGAAAGGGCATCCGGTTCTAATCCTACGGAACGTATTAGAATACGTTTCCATTCGTCGGTGGTGAATTGGCTTCTCCCACGCTGTAGTACAGACAGTGCGTCTACCTTTGAAAGTTGAATGGCTCGTAAGCTTTCAATGGCGAAGGGACGACCGTTTTTCTCCTGGGCAATGGTAGCATCATAGGCGAGGGTGACTTCTGCGTAAAACCCATCGGTCAGCATTCGCTCATTTTCACGAACCAAGTCATCGTCAATCCGGACATCTTTTAGCCCCAAGCTTGGTAGCTCGGCAACAAAACAATCGTTTTTGGTGTCTAATCGAGCCTTGATGAGGTCAATTATTTTGACCGAACCAATCTCTCTTGCCCGTGCTTTAAAAAGCTCTTCTTCACCGGTCCTAACCGTGCGATCCCTTAATTGCCTCTCAACAATCTCCAGGCCTTCCTCGATCTCCTTTTCATCGACAGTTGCACAATACCTACCCAGCAGGAATTCTACAACGTATGTAGGTACAGGATACAGCCGGCTGTATTTTCGCACCAAGTCCTTCCGTACTATATACCCATCGAATACAGAAGCTGCTAGTTTATCGAGAGCGTCAAGCTCCATATTTAGTCCTCACCTCCAACGGTGGTTGCCTGCTTTGCAAGCACGCGTCCTGATGGGTCGAGCAAGACAAGACTGACCGTAGTTCCTTCAAGGGAATCGTCCGCGACAAGAAGTCCAACACGTCCAGTGGAATCAATCTGCTTGGGCGTAGTAATACTGGAATTCGGATCATTGGGTTTTGTCCGAAGGTCGGCTATGACTTCGGCACTGCTGGCATCAACTGCAACGCGACAACGCATCCCAAACCATTGAATTTCCCTTATACTAACTGCTACCTGAGGTAGCTCGATCGAATTAAAGGTCAAGTCAGGAATAAGGCATTCCTGAAGGCTTACGCCTCCGTGAGCATACTCGCTACCTTTGACGAAACAATATACCCCCGGTGCAAAAGCAAAGTGCTTATATGCATTCCAGTACCATCCAGCAGTTGGCACATCAACACTGGTTCCTGGCCTGATGGCGGCGCATCTTGTCCAGCGGCTTTCGGTGAGGTATTTGGGTAGTTTCATGGCCGGCAGCCCACCCGGAACTAAAAGCCACCCATGGTCCGTGACAATGCGTACCTGCTTCCAGCCGGCCTCCAGTAAATCTTGGATTCGATCTAGAACTAGCTCAAGCTGTTCATCGATGCGGGCAGCGAGCCTGCTTTGCAATGTATGACCCAATCTGTCAAATTCGCCAAATTCCGTCCACCCACGTGCTCCAGGCTCATCCGGGTTGCCCGTCTCAAAGAAATTAAACACCTGATAGCCTGCTTCCGTTAAGAGCTTGCGAAACCGGTCGGTAGTTAGGGGAAGATTAACC
>DATNQC010000239.1:0-2499 GCA_036702885.1 Oculatellaceae cyanobacterium
TAGGAGGGCATTCCGATGCGTCCAAAATACCCAGTCGTCCGCTGGTTCCGGCCCCAAAGTAGAATAAACGGCGTCCCGATTCAAAGGCTTTGACAATTTCATCCACCACTGCGGCAATTTGCGGAATGGCCTTTTCAACAGCCAGCGCCACCTGCTGATCTTCGGCGTTTATCTTCTTTAAAACCTCTTCCGTGGACAGCAAATCAATATCGACGGTCCGGGGATTCACCTGTTCGGTGGGAATAACGTTGCTTAGCGGATTGTCGGTTTGACTGGAAAGGCTCATGGACTGCACTCTGACCAAATAATTGTTATCATAACAGGTTTAACGCAAGAAGCGTGAGGCGGAGCAGATGACGAGACTGCCTGCCTGTGCTTTACTAAGCGCATGATGAATATGCCTCGTGTTTTGGCAGTGATACCAGCCCGGTACGGTTCGACCCGTTTTCCGGGCAAGCCGTTGGTTGAGATTGCGGGAAAACCCATGATCCGCCACGTCTGGGAGCGTGTCCGGCAGGTTTCTTCCGTACAGCGTATTATTATTGCGACAGATGATGAGCGGATTCGGGATGCGGCGCTGGCTTTTGGTGCTGAGGTTTGCATGACGGACCCAAGCCATCCCTCCGGAACAGACCGGATTTGGGAGGTGGCTCAGCCGTTGCCGGATTTTGACTGGATTTTAAACGTGCAAGGGGATGAGCCGCTGATCAATCCATTGCATTTGGCCCAGGTGATCCAGGCAATTCAGCCAGACATGGATATTCTGACGCTGGTGACGCCGCTTGCCCAGTTGGAAGCATGGCGGGATCCCAATATCGTCAAGGCGATTCTGGCCGAAAGTGGTCGGGCTTTGTATTTCTCCCGTTCGTCAGTTCCCTATCACCGGGATGAGCCGGATGCGCCAAGCCATGTATTCCGGCATATCGGCCTGTACTTATACAGCCGGAATGCATTGGCGCGTTTTACCAGTTTGCCGCCTTCCCGGTTGGAGCAGGTTGAAAAGCTGGAACAATTGCGCGCTTTGGAGGATGGAATGACCATTCATGCGGAAATAGTGGACCAAGCGCCTATTGGCATTGATACACCGGAAGATCTCGTGCGGGTTGAGGAATTCCTCCAAAGTGGGCTTCACAAATTTTAAAAAGTAAGTTTATAATGGGGCTGCGCTGAGGCGTTGCCATTTTGGCATTGAATTCTGTTAGAGAGTTGAGGTAGGCCAACCTTTCCGAAGGCGGGCTTTCATTCCAAATTCAAGTTGCCCTGGGATGAGGCGCTATGAGTTTTTACCTCGTCAGAAACTAGTTGGATGATTTTTAAATGCGTTTGAAAAGAGATTGGATGAGCCTGACGCGTTATACCTTGCTCGCGATGTTTGCGGCTGCCCTGTCTGCAGCGCCCAGTTGGGCCATTGCGGAAGAAGAAGGCCCGTCAGGGCTGGAAGGCTTCAATGCCCTGAGTGTCGAGGGGCCGTTGCAAATCAGCGAAGCGTCACCGGAACACGCTAAAATTCGTGATAGCGCAATACAACGACAGATTGACCTGGTGTCGGGGTATATTGTCAGCCGGAATCGCTCGCTGCCGGAGTCTGAAGTGAAACGCATTGCGCGGGCCATTGTGGATTACAGCGCCCGCTATGGTGTTGACTTCCGGCTGTTGACTAGTCTGATTTCCGTTGAGTCGTCCTTCCGTCGGGATGCCGTGTCCTCTTCCGGGGCCATCGGCTTGGGGCAGTTGAAACCGGATACCGCAAAATGGCTGGGCGTGGTTGATCCGTATGATCCAATCGACAATATTGCCGGCACCGCCCGCTTTTTGGGATGGCTTGTGCGGAAGTACAACGGCGATCTAGAGTCGGCCTTGTCTGCTTACTATCAAGGACCGGGCTTTGTGGATCGAAATGGCGTTACAAGCATCTGCGTGCCGTACCTGGAAAAAATCAATAAGGCATTGATTGGTTTGATTTAAAAAGCAGGATTCGGTGCATAATAGAAACAGTTGAGCGTGAGACTTGCGCATGACTGGCGCCAATCCCTTTGAAATACTGACGTTTATTGTCGCGCCTGCGATTCTGACAAACTCGTCATCAGTGCTGTCGCTCAGTACGTCCAATCGCTTTGCCCGCGTGGTGGAACGTTCCCGCTTTTTGTATGAGCGGTTGAAAGATCCCGGCAAGCTGCCACCACGGGAACTGGAAATGTATCAAAAGCAGTTGCCGGTGGTGGGCCAGCGTTCGCTGCTGCTGGTGCGCGCCCTGACCTGCTTTTATGTGTCGGTGGGCGCGTTTGCCGCAACAGCGTTTGTTTCAATTATTGGCGCGGGAATTGCGCTCTTTGATGCGTCATACGTTTCAAAGGTCACAATCGTGATGACGCTGGTTTGTGGCGCGGTTGGGGTGATTGGTCTGGTTTCCGGCACGGGGTTGCTGGTTCGGGAAATGTGGTTGGCCTTGAACTTCCTGCAAAAGGAAGTGGAACTGGCGGAAGCGGTTCAGGTAGACCC
>DATNQC010000243.1:0-2158 GCA_036702885.1 Oculatellaceae cyanobacterium
GGTATAAGGCGCCTGTCTACTACAAGGGCAATCCCCACAATGTGATTGGTCCGGATGAGACGGTGATTTGGCCGAGTTACAGCCGCCTGATGGATTATGAATTGGAACTGGCCTGCATTATTGGCAAGCCAGGACGGAACATTCCGGTGGAAAAGGCGCATGAATATATCGCAGGCTATGCCATCATGAATGATTTGAGTGCGCGGGATGCCCAAAAGCACGAAATGTTGTGTCGTCTGGGGCCGGCAAAAGGCAAGGATTTTGCGACGGTGGTCGGGCCATGGCTGGTCACGGCGGATGAAGTGAAAGAGCCGCGCAATTTGCGAATGACAGCCAAGGTGAACGGGGAGTTATGGTCCGAAGGAAACTCCGGAACGTCTCACTGGACCTTTGAGCAGATGATTGCACATGCTTCCAAGGAAGAAACACTGTATCCCGGCGAAATTCTGGGTTCTGGCACGGTTGGCTTTGGCTGTGGCTTGGAGCTGGGACGCTGGCTGCAATCCGGAGATACCGTAGAACTGGAAATTGATGGATTGGGTATCCTGAAAACACAAGTGCGGCGGGAAGATAATCCCGCTTGAGAACGAAAAGCCTGGCCCTGTCGGAAGGTGTTCAAGAGAACCTCACACTAAACTGGGATCTGTCTTGAGACTCCGCCAAGAGATTGCTTCAGTAGCCTGGAGCCGTGATTAACCTTGTTTTTTCTTCATCGCTATGGAAACCAGTAGCACCATTCCCCAGTACATCGCGCTGATGACGACCATGTTTTTGAATAGCGAGGTATCCGGGTTAATCGGGAAGATGATGGCGACAATCGGTTGCGCATAACGCTGCGCAAATGGGTAGCCAACCCCAACCACCAGCATAATGAGTAGATAAATGACCAGATAAAAGCCGAATTTCTTTGCCATGACCTCAGCATAGCATTTTTTTGAAGTTCGGGGAGATACTGCCGATATATTTCAACAAAAATCAGGTTGATTTCGTATGACCTCCCACCCGTCTGAAACTAGCGACGTGTCTCAAGAGGCAGAAACCCTGTCCTTTTTGACCAGAATTATTCGATTTTTAAAAGCAGTTCCGCAATTTGTGAGGCTAGTGGTAGTGAAAAACCTGGCCAGCATCCGCGCGTACCCTTGGCAAGCGCTTTTGGCGCTGCTGGCTTGTCTGGGGGCGACCTGTATCTGCCGTTATTTTGGTACGTTGACGCTGGTTTGCTGCCTCGCGTATGGGGTTCATTTGCAAAACGAGAAAGAAAAAAGTTAAAACCGGCGAAGCTTGTTAGCTCCGCCGGCGTTATCTAGCTTTTTGTGTGACTTACCTCCTGGCTGCAAACTGGCTGGTTTTGGAGTAGCTCAGGTAGGCGAGCTTTCTGGATGAAGGTGTTGCTGGACCATTGCGATCGGCTGCGACTCCAGATGCTCTGTGGCTTATCATGTCAGTTTTAATACCGGATTTGTCGTATCCTCCGACTTTAACCACATTGTCCGCATTATTGGCGTTCTCGGCATTGCATGCATCACCGGCGTTGCCCGCGTTGCCTGCGTCACCAGCGTTCTCGGCATTACCTGCGTCACCGGCGTTGCCCGCGTTGCCTGCGTCACCAGCGTTACCCGCATTGCCTGCGTCACCAGCGTTGCCCGCATTGCCTGCATCACCAGCGTTACCCGCATTGCCTGCGTCACCAGCGTTGCCCGCGTTGCCTGCATCACCGGCGTTGCCCGCATTGCCTGCAGCACCAGCACTGGAAAGTCCGAGCATCTCCAGAATTTGTTGCAGAAGCTCTGGATTGGTCATCAATAGCTGCATCAGGACGGAAAGTAGGTCATTGTTGCCTGCTAAATCCGGGGCGACTTGCCGGAGGGCTTGGGAAACCTTGTTGCCGCCACCGCCGCCGCCACCTTGATCGCCTGCAATGTTGGCGCCCAGGTTGCCGCTGGTTGCAGTTGCAATGGCCAGATCATATTTACCCTTATCTTCGACGGAGTTACCACCCAGGACATCCTTGCCATCCGGGCCATAGATTTGATCCAAGGAGAGCGTACCACGGCGGAGTGCTTGAGTAACTGCACCCAGAGTCTGGATGTCTTTATCTCCGACGCCGCCCGTAATCAAGTCTTGGTTCCCGGTTGCTTCCAATACTCTTTTAAGTTGC
>DATNQC010000250.1:0-3999 GCA_036702885.1 Oculatellaceae cyanobacterium
CCAACTGGCTGCGGGAAGGGATTTACCGTTCGGATGCGGTAACCACGGTGTCTCCCACATATGCAGAAGAAGTCCAGATGCCCGAGTTTGGGGCAGGCCTGGATGACGTGATGCGTGATTGCAAGCATAAGCTGGTGGGGATTTTGAACGGCATTGATACGGAGCTGTTTAATCCGGAAACCGATGCTTTTATTGCTGCACACTATAACCAGGCCGATTTTGAAGTGGGTAAAACCCGCTGCAAGGCGGATTTACAAGCGGCTATGGATCTGCCGCAAGAGCCGGATGTTCCGCTGGTAGGCTTTGTAGGTCGTCTGGTGGATCAAAAGGGTTTGGATATTTTATTGCCGGCGATGGAAGCCTTGGAAAGCGCTGGGCTTCCTATTCAGTTTGCCTTGTTGGGTACTGGTGAGCCGGCCATGGAAGAAGCCCTGAAGGCTTTAAATTCCAAAACCCGCCGGATTCGTAGCTATGTTGGTTTTAATACAGCGTTGGCCATGAAAATCTACGCCGGGAGCGATATGTTTGTGATGCCCAGCGCGTATGAGCCTTGCGGCTTGGGGCAGATGATTGCGCTTCGCTACGGTTCCGTGCCGGTCGTCCGTGCGGTGGGTGGCTTGGCGGACACCATTGTGGATGTGCGCAGTAATCCGACGCGCGGCAACGGCTTCCTGTTTGGGGAGTATGACAGCCAGGCGGTTGAAGAGACGCTTCGGGCTGCAGTGGCCTTATATGGCAAGTCCGAACAGTGGCATGAACTGATTCGGCGCGGTATGGCGGAAGATCATAGCTGGAGACCCAGTGCGCTTGCCTATGAGGAGTTGTATACCCGGTTAGGCAGTCCCGCGGCAACTTCTCACTAGGGGCTTTAATTGGTGAATGTCACGCCGAGAATGTTTGGCTGAGAGTGGCAAGGGCAACCAGAATAAAGCGAGTCGCTCAATCCAGAGAACTTCTGCAAGCTACTAGGCGTGGAAGCCCCTCCGTTATACAATAACGGCATGGCGAATCTGGTTTCTCTCCTGCGCACGCTGCTTGCGATTCTGGTGGTCTGTCTGTTGTTCATTCCAACGCAGACGGTTTATTTGTGGTGTTTTGCGCTCACTGTTGTTGTGATTGCCATGGATGCCCTGGACGGCTATCTGGCGCGAAAGCTGGGAGAAGCCTCCAAACTGGGTGCGGTCATTGATATTCTGGGCGACCGCATTGTGGAACAAATCTACTGGGTGGTTTTTTTGGCGCTGGGCTGGCTTCCGGTATGGGTGCCTCTTACGGTTATTATTCGGGGCATTCTGGTGGATGGTTTGCGTGCCGTCGCACTGGAGCAAGGATTTACCGCTTTTGGCGCAACCAGTATGCAGCAAAGCCCGATTGGTCGCCTGCTGGTCAGCTCCAATTTTAGCAGGACAGCCTATGCCGTGACTAAAGCTGCTGCATTTGCATTGATGATCCTGGGTAAAACGCCCGGCTTGCCGGAGAGTTTGACCCAGCCAGTCATGATACTTGCTTTGGCTTGCGTTTATATTGCGGTTGCATTCTGCGTATTGCGGGGCATTCCGGTGCTGATTGAGGGACGGCGTTTTTTTAGCATGGAAAAAGTGGGCTAATTCTCTATGGCGCGACCCGTCTTGAGGCTGTTTGATACGTTGGAAGGGCGGCTCAAGGATTTTGTGCCTGCAGATGCCGAACAGGCAGCGCGGGAAGGTCGTTCGGCCAAGGTTAGCATGTATGTTTGCGGCCCCACGGTTTACGATGATGCCCACCTGGGGCATGCACGCTGCTATATTACCTGGGATGTGCTGTATCGCTTTTTGAGATTTCTGGGTTATGACGTGACTTATGTCCGCAACGTGACGGACGTGGACGACAAGATTCTCAACCGGGCCAAGGAACGGGGTGAAACGCCGAGTGAACTGGCTGGCCGGAATTATGAGAGTTTTGCGGCGGATATGGCGGCGCTCAATGTGCTACCGCCAACGCACGAGCCGCATGCCACGCAGTATATTGCTCAAATGCTGGAAGGTATCCAGGCGTTGATTAAGAATGGCGCGGCCTATGTTGCGCCGGATGGCAGTGTCTATTTCCGGGTGTCTGCCAAGGCGGACTACGGTAAGCTCAGCAAGAAACCGCTGGATGAACTCAAGGCCGGCGCGCGGGTGGAGGTTGACCCGAATAAGGAATCCCCGCTGGATTTTGCGCTTTGGAAGGCCGTTCCACTGGATGATCCGAACGGCTGGGAATCTCCCTGGCCAGCGCAAGACCAGGCCAAGGGCTGGGGGCGTCCGGGTTGGCATATGGAATGCTCCGCCATGAATCATGCCGTATTTGGCGATCAGATTGATATTCATGCGGGTGGTGCGGATCTGATCTTTCCGCATCATGAAAACGAGATTGCCCAAAGCGAAGCCTGGACCGGGAAAGTTCCTTTTGCGCGGTATTGGCTGCACAATGGTTTTGTGAATGTGAGTGGGGAAAAAATGTCGAAAAGTTTGGGCAATTTTTCCACCATCAAAACCTTGTTGCAGCATTACGACGTGAATACCATCCGGTATTTTCTACTGACCAACCATTACCGCATGCCGGTGGACTTTAATGATGAGGCGCTTCAAAGTGCGGCAAGTTGGGTCAAAAGAATGGCTCGTACGCTGAAGGATGCCAAAGCTGCGCTGCAAGGATGCGAACAGCCGGCTGTTATTAATAGTATTGCGGCTCTGGAAGCCTTGCCAACGGGTTTCGAACTGTTTCAAGAGCTTATTACAGATATGTCGGATGATCTCAATACGTCCAGAGCGCTTGCAAGATTGAATGACGCATTGGGGCAGGTGCGAACCTTTAGAAACCAAGCGGCGGAGGAGCCATCGGCAAATCTGGAAACGCTATCAAACGCGTTTCGGGTGGTGGTGTCCATGTTGACGTTGCTCGGTTTTGATGCCGATGCGGTGTTGAACGAACAGCATCAGATTTCTCAAAGCGAGCTGGAAGGCATTCTGGAAAAAGTCAATTTGCGGAAACAGGCAAAAAGCGAGAAAAATTGGGCGCAGGCGGATGCAATTCGCAATGAATTAATTGGCAATGGATTGCAAGTGCTGGATAACAAGGACGGCACAACGTCTGTTGAAAAGGATGGTGTGGAAATTCTCCGTGTCTGAAGCGACTGAAAATTTTCAAGGCCTGCCCCATCCACGGGCATTGGCGTTTTTGGGGGATGCCGTGTTTGAGATTTTCTTGCGGGAAATGGCTGTCGCTCGAGGGCTGTCACAGTCCAAAGACCTCCATACATTTACCACGGAGCGGGCGCGGGCGACGGCTCAGGTTGCTTTGCTCCATGAATTGAAACCGCTTCTCACAGAGGCGGAGCTGGAGATTGTGCGTCAGGGACGGAATGTGGCTGTCAGCACTGCCCGTCGTTCGGAACAAGCCGCGCACCGGCAGGCAACGGGCTTTGAAGCGCTGCTGGGCGCTTTATATTTGACGGATCAAAAGCGGTTGGAACACTTGCTGGCGCAAGCCAGAGCGTATCTTTAGCTGGTGAAAAACGCGATCAGGTTATCCCAGATGATGCCGACAAAGCTGCTCATACCTTGAAGCAGTGGGATAAAAAAGGACTGTTCGGTATCTTTCTCGTCTTTTTGGCCTGGACGGATGTACTGGTTGTCAGGTGGACTGCTCGCCACTTCTTTTTTGGCAGAGGGATGTCGATCCCACCAGGCATTGGGGTGTCTTTGGATGGTTCCGCTCCGATCCACAACCGGGAATGCTGGGGCTGCATCTGATGTAGAAGGGCGAACCGGATGCATGGGCGTGCGCTTGGGCTGGCTGAGTGGCGGGCAGCAAGGCGTATAAGGTTTATTTGCCGGAACAGCGGCTCCCATTTTCAGCCCTATTGCAATCACCTGCCGGTTAAACGCCTGGATATTTTGTCGAAATTCCTGTAGTTTTTGCTTATCGTTGCATTCAAAAAACGCCTGAATTTGGTCTAGGAAGCTAATAAAGCTGTCT
>DATNQC010000414.1:0-5991 GCA_036702885.1 Oculatellaceae cyanobacterium
GTGTTGGGTCAGGATTGATTTTCGTTCCTCAATCCTCCCCTGGGTCAGATCCAGACGATTCCCCACTGCACCAATGACGGCCTGTTTGCCCAAAATGGTCGTCATATCATTGGTCAAATCATCCAACCGAGCGCTAATTTCCGATAACTGGTTGGGTTCTCCGTCGCCATTGATTAAATCCTGCTTCAGTTCAATCAGAGTCTTGAATATGCCTTGCGAGCCGGCAGCAAACACGGGCGGCAATGGCGGCCCAGCCGTCGTCACCTGGACACTCCCCAGCAACTCAGCTCCGTTGACATTCACCGTCAATTGAACGCCTCTGGACACCTCCACGGTTCTTTGCCAACTTTGCGTCGCAGGCGTTCCGTTATAAATAATGTCGTCACCAATGCGAGTAAAGGGCGGGGTGTTGGTTTTCATACCACCAAAAATATATTTTCCACCAATATCCGTATTCCCCAGCTGCACCAGCTGGTTAATGATCTGGTCGATTTCCAGCGCAATCGCCTGCCGACCATCCTGATTATTGGTAAAGTTTGCAGCCCGAGTCGTCAGCTCCTGCGCCCGTTGAATGAGCGTAACCATGTTGGTCATCACCGTATCCGCCGTATTCACTTCGGAAATGGCGTCTTCAACGTTTTTCTTATAGCGCTCATCGGTGCGTAACGTATTCGTCAAATCCAGAATCCGCGTCAGCCCGACAGGATCATCAGACGGCTTATTGATATTCTGGTTGGAAGAAAGCTTCGTTTGGGTTTCCGAAAGCATGGATAAGTTTTGATTCAGCCAGAACACAGACTGGCGACTCAAAAAACTGGATGTAATCCGATTGATCCCCATACAGCCTCCTTTTCTAGTCAACCATCGACAAAATAGCCCGGTACACTTCATCAAAGATGCCGATGGTCTTTGACGTCGCTTCAAAGGCGCGTTGATAGCGCAACAAGTCAATCATCTCCTCTTCGATGTTCACTCCACTGACTGACTGCCGCTGCATATCAACACTCTGGATCAGGTTATTCTGCGCCCTGGAGGAATTTTCATAACTCCGGGTATCAATCCCCAGCTTGGAAGTAACGCCATTGAGATAATCAATAAAACCGGTACCAAGGGGAGGACCAAACGTCTGCTCCCGTAACTGAGCAATGGCCAAGGCATTCCGACCATCCCCAATCCCTGCATAGTTGCCGGGTGCGCTCGGATCATCTGCCGCCGTTGCAATCAACTTGGGGTCGCTTTGAATCGCCGGATTGACCTTCCAATGGAAAATATCCAACGCCTGGGGACTGAGCGCCGGATCCAGAACAAACATATCCACACCCAGGTTTCCGTATTGATCCCGTCCGGCGTTGTGCAACGCGTTGACTTCTTGAGCAATGGTAGAAATCAAGTCATTCAGTTTCCCCAATACGCTGCGCACGGAACTAAAGTTGGGGTCATTCCCTCCCATAACGATAATGCCTCTGAGAGCACCGGACGTAATTTCGGGATCCGTGCCATCATTTAAAACCACACCACCGTTTTTCGTCCGAATCAAAGCCGGCATATCATCCGCTGCTGGCACCGGTCCGGGGTTTAAGACGACTTCCAACGTGTCCTTCAGTTCGGGTCCCCGAATCATCTGAATACCGGCAATCGAAACATTGATTTGCCCGTTATCAAAGTGATCCACCTTAATATCCACAAGCGCAGACAATTCATCCAGCAAGCGATCCCGTTGATCCATCAAATCGTTCGCACTTGCACCGGAAGTCTGCACACTGACGATACTCTTGTTCAAATCAGCAATAGCCTGGAGTTTTGCATTGACTTCATTGGTCTGGATGGCGATCTGACTGGTTGTCAATGTACTCGGAAACAACGGATCTCCCACCAGGTTGGTACGCAAATCAATCAACTGATGGGCCTGCTGTTGAAAGACCGTCACCAGATCAACGGCATGCTGAATATAATCTTCCAGAACCGCCCGGCTTTCCGGGTGGAGGCTCATTTCCTGCGCAGCATCAAAAAAGCTTTGGATTGCTTCGTTCACACCATCTGAGGACGGCTCATTCAAAATCCCCTCAATTTGCTGCAACACATCGCGCATATTGACGTTTTGGCCTAATTTCCCATTAGCCAGGCGATACTGGGCATCCAGGAAGTAATCCCGACTCCGGGTCACCTGCTGAACAGTCGCCCCTTGACCCAATTGCCCTCCATTCGGTCCATTCAGCCCCGGCATCGCGTATGGAAAATAAGCTTCCAAGTCCACACGCTGACGGCTATAACCCACCGTGTTTGCGTTGCTAATGTTATGGTTAATCGTGTTCATCGCATTCTGGGTGGCAACCAGACTGCGATGCGCGTTGAACAACCCGAAAAATCCCGGTGTAATCATGAAGTAGACCTCTCTCTGCGCCTCTCTCGTTTTGCGAGGTTTAAACCGAATGGTTCACGGTGGATTGAATAGGAGCTGGTGTTTCTCCGTTTTTGGCCTTGCCGCCTTGCGCATCGTAAGACGCAGCTTCTGGAGAAATCGCGGCGGTGATGATTTCCACAGTCTCCTGAATCCAGTTCAGGGATAAATCCAGCAAACTCCGACTTTCCTGGTTCAAGCGCCCCATATCCTGTACCGCCCGGGACAGCCGCATTCTCACGTCACGAAAGCGCCTGACATTCTCCGCATCCAAACGGGCAATCAAATTTTCCAAACGACCATCCGGATGTCCCAGCTTTGCCATGATCTCCCGGCACTCCGACTCCAGTTGGCGGCTTTTGCGGCTAATGGACATCAATTCCCGATCAATGGGAATCAAATCCTTGGGCTTACGGGTCACCAACACGGCTTTTTTGCGCTGCAACAAGTCAACAGTCTTCTGGTGTTGCTCGGTTTCAGCTTCCAAAGCCTGATATAGCTTGTCCAGCAACTCAGGTTCCAGGAATGTTTCGCTCATACGGTCATCTCCCGTTTCTAAACCTTGTAGTCGGCCAGAAGGCTCTCGCCCAGCGTGTATGCCCGGCGAATGTCCTGTTCAGTCACGCCAATATAGCCAACTCGCTCCGCAATTGATTGGACTTCCCGGACTGTTTCACCCCATCCCGCCTGAGGCAATGTAAATGCAGCAACGCTGGTTTCCGCTACACGGTCGGCAATTGGAGCGGAGGGCGCCGGTACGGATTCAGGCTGTGTTTCCTGACGACTTACCTGACGAAGCCGACGGGCCTCCCAGGCCTGCTGAGCCTTCAGTGTTTGAATGGATGGAACGCTAGATGAAATCTGCATGCTACTTCACCTCGCTTGCGCCATTGGCGCTCGAATCGTCCGATGCCACCTGTTTCGCCAACTGCTTGTAAATCGCTTCCGCCAGCCCGAATCCTCTGCCGGTTTCACCTACACACATGGATTTTGCGATTTCTTCATTCAGCATGCTGCGCCAGTATTGTTCGCTGCTGCCGCCGCTCAGAATGCTGTTTTCCCGATCAATCGTCTTGTCCATCGCTTCCAGCATCTGATGCACAAAGACGGCTTCAAATTCCTGAGCCGCTTTCTTCAGCTTTTTCGCATCGCTGCTTGTCGGATGCAGGTATTGCTGCTGTAGCCGCTGCAGTTGGTTCTGCCCGGCCAATATTTGGGTTTGGAGTTTGGCGTCAATGGAATTCATAGCCTTTGCCTCTCAAAATCCCTAAGGTTTTCCCTTAAATAATTTCCAGAGTCGCTTCCAGACTTCCGGCAGCCTTCAAGGCCTGCAGCACGGAAATCAAATCGCTGGGCGTCACACCCAATGCGTTCAGGGCGGCGACCAGATCCTGCAACGTTGCATTCGCACCGAGTTGCACCAGACTTCCAGCCTCCTTGTCGATGGAAATATCACTATTGGTCACACCCACCGTTTGACCGCCATTGGAGAAGCTATTGGGCTGGGAAATGCTATTGGTGGTGGACACGCTGACCGTAATACCACCGTGCGCCACTGCTGCGGGCAGCAGCTTGACATTGCTGCCAATCACAATGGTGCCGGTGCGCTCATTAACAACCACCTTGGAAATTTCCTGCTCGGCCTCGACCATCACATTTTCAACCTTGGCGAGAAAAGCCACCCGGTTATCGATGTACTGATCCGGCAGCAGAACGCGGACCGTGCTTCCATCCATCGCCCTGGCAGGAAAACCGCTGCGAGTGATGGCTTCCGCCACTTTGTTCGCCATGGTGAAATCCGTGCGATCCAGCACCAGTTCCAGCCCGCTTTCATCGCCAATCATCGTGTGGATCTCCCGCTCGATGATCGCCCCTCCGGGAATACGCGCCGATGTCGTGATCGCGGTGCGCTTGGAAGAACCGCCAGCGCTGACTGAAGTTCCCCCCGTCGAAAGCGGACCTTGCGCAATGGCCACCACTTCTCCGTTGGGTGCGCGCAGTTCGGTGCTAATCAGCACGCCACCTTCCAAACTTGATGCATCCGCCATGGAGGAAACCACCACATCCAGCGGGTCTCCTTCTTTCGCGAAGGGCGGCACCACTGCTGTCACAATCACCGCCGCCGTGTTCGTGGAGCGAATATCGTTATCGTTATTCAGGCGTCCGTTGAAATTGTTGATCAGGTTGGCAGTGGTGGTCTGTGTGGAGCGGCTCTTGTCACCCGTCTTGCTCAAGCCGACAACAAGTCCGTAGCCAACCAGCTGGTTGTTGCGGACGCCTTTGACATGCGCAATGTCCTTCACTCGCAATGTGGCAGCCAGGGCCATGCCATAGGTCCAGCAGCAAGCCAGCGTCATCACGCCCACCGAGATTTTTTTCCACACGCTCATGCTTCGGCCCTTTCTAGTTGAAGAATTGGTTGATCTTGTTGGCGATGCCATCGTTTTGCTGGCGGCTAATCACACCACGGCCACCCCGGATCATCTGGAAATTCGCCACCATGTTGGAGGGGATCTGGTTGTTCCGGTTGACGTAATAGGGCTTCACAATGCCCGTCACCATCATGTCCTGCCGCTCTTTATTCACCTGGATGGTCTTTTGCCCCTGCACCACCAAATCGCCGTTCGGCAACACCTGAACCACCTGGCAGGTAATGCTGTCCCGAAAAGCCGTCACCCGATTCTCTTCCGCCTTGCTGTTCAGCGTATTGGTGCTGCCGTTATCTGTAATCACCGGACCGCTCAATTTGTCCGCCAGCTTATCGGTCCAGCCCCAGCCGAATTTTCCAAAGGCGAACGAGAGCAATTGGTTGTACGGGCTGCTACCCGTCGTATCCGTCCGACGATTCCGATCGATCTTGAGTTCGGCCCGATCCTGGGTTTGCGTTGTTTCGTTGATAACAATGGTGACAATGTCCCCTACCTGTTGCGGAATGGGTGGTGCAAACAGAGAGCGCGGGCGATAGCCCATATCCGCGTTGTACGTGGCGTTAGCCCGGAACAGGGATTCCGCAGAAGCCTGCAACGGGAGTGACGCGCTTGCCAGAACGACCAGGAGCAATGCCGCAGGCGCCGTGATTCGCATTATTTTGTTCTCTCTCATCCTTGCACTCCCTGTGTTCCTGAGCTTTCCACCTACATTTCCACCAGCACGCGATGCTTGTCGATGACTTTCGCCATATAGTACTTGCGCTGAAAGTGGCTTTGCCGAACGCGGACAATATCGCCGATTCGGGCATCACCCAAGGCGACGCCGGGCACGCTAATCGTCATGCCGCTTGCAGTTTTCAGAAAAATCCGTACTTCGTCGTTGTAACGCACATCCGGCGGAATGGTGATTTTCCGGCTATCCAACATTTCTCCGGGGCGCAGGTTGACTCTGGCTACATACTGGTGCAGTGATTTTTCCGGGCCGACCATATAGACGCAGTTCCGGCTGACATCGCGCTCCTGCAATTCAAAATCCGACCGACGCAACGGCTGCCGCGCCAAGACAGTGTTTTTGACCACCCAAACAGGTTTCCAGACTTTAATTTCAATTGGCACGCCCACTTCCCGACTGGCTTCAGGCGCAGCATCCAGACGAACACGCAC